>CAYGPA010000112.1:1847-12076 GCA_964351535.1 uncultured Planctomycetaceae bacterium | reverse complement strand
TACACTCACGGTACGGAGCTTGCTCCCACGGAGCCGGTCGCACGTTTCTCGCGGTCGAGGCGGAAGATCCGCCGACGGCTTGCGCAGGCGTAGCGGCGTACCGCCACCGAGTCCCCGTCCGATCCTCGAGGAGTCCCCCGTGCTACGAGCCGCCCTCTCCCTGCTTCTCCTTTCCACAGCGGCCGTCCCCACGTTCGCGCAGAGCTCGTTCGTCAACTGGGAGTCGCCCCACGTCCATCCCCTCGACGCGACGCCCAACGGCGACCGCCTGCTGGCCGTCAACACGGCGGACGCCCGGCTCGAGGTCTTCCGCATCGGGCAGCAGCTGCGCCGCGTCGTGTCGATCCCGGTCGGTCTGGACCCGGTCAGCGTGCGGGCGCGCGGCAACGGCGAGGCCTGGGTCGTGAACCACGTGTCCGACTCGATCAGCGTGGTCGACCTCGCCAGCGGACTCGTGCGCGCGACGCTCGCCACCGACGACGAGCCCTGCGACGTCGTGTTCGCGGGGACTCCCCAGCGCGCCTTCGTCTCGTGCTCGCAGGCGAACACGCTGCTGGTCTTCGACCCCGCGGACCTCACGGCGGCGCCGACGCGGATCCAGGTCCAGGGCGAGGATCCGCGGGCCCTGGCCGTCAGCCCCGACGGGCAGGAGGTCTACCTCGCGGTCTTCGAGTCGGGCAACGGCTCGACCATCCTGGGCGGCGGCCTCCAGATCAACGGGCTCTACCCGCCGAACGCCGTCAACCATCCCGCCGGTCCGCACGGGGGCGTCAACCCGCCGGCGAACGGGCCGAACGGAGCGTTCGTGCCGGTTCTGAACCCGGCGCTCCCCGGCATGCTGCGCGTCGGGTTGATCGTCAAGAAGGACGCGAGCGGCGCCTGGCGCGACGACACCGGCGCGGACTGGACGAACCTGGTCAGCGGGACCCAGTCGCACCTCTCCGGCCGGCCCCAGGGCTGGGACCTGCCCGACCGCGACCTCGCGATCGTCGACGCGCAGACGCTCGGCGTGACCTACGCGCGCAGCCTGATGAACGCGTGCATGGCCGTCGCGGTGAACCCGGCGAGCGGTCTCGTCACGGTGGTGGGGACCGACGCGACGAACGAGGTGCGCTACGAGCCCGTGCTGCGCGGTCGCTTCCTGCGCGTGCTGGCGGCCTTCGTCGATCCCGCGAGCGCCTCCACCGCGGGCACGGCCGGCGTCGTGGATCTGAACCCGCACATCGACTACGCGACGAGCGGCACGTCGCAGCCGCGGCGCAACCGCTCGCTGGGCGACCCGCGCGCGATCGTCTGGAACACCGCGGGCACGCGCGCCTGGGTGGCCGGGATGGGCTCGAACAACCTCGTCACCATCGGTCCGGACGGCGTTCGCATCGGGCTGGCGCGCACGATCGAGGTGGGCGAGGGGCCGACGGGGCTGGTCCTCGACGAGGGGCGCGGCCGCCTCTACGTGCTGAACAAGTTCGGCGCCTCGGTCTCGACCGTGGAGCTCGCGACCAGCCGCGAGGTCGCGCAGACGAGCTTCTTCGACCCGACGCCCGCCGCGATCCGCGCGGGGCGCCGGCACCTCTACGACACGCACGCCACGTCGGGTCACGGCCACGTGTCCTGCGGCTCGTGCCACGTCGACGCGCGCATGGACCGGCTGGCCTGGGACCTGGGCGATCCCTCCGGAGACATGGCGCCCTTCGCGGGCGCGAACATCCTGCCGCTCGGCGTCGCGGCGTTGCCGTACCACCCCATGAAGGGTCCGATGACCACGCAGACGCTGCAGGACATCATCGGCAAGGAGCCGCTCCACTGGCGCGGCGACCGCAACGGGCTCGAGGACTTCAACCCGGCCTTCGTCGGCCTGCAGGGCGACGACCAGATGCTGTCGGCGCAGGAGATGCAGGAGTTCGAGGACTTCCTGGCGACGATCCACTTCCCGCCCAACCCGTTCCGCGAGCTCGACAACACGCTGCCGACCGACCTGCCGCTGCCCGGGCATCACGCCACGGGCGACTTCCAGCTCGCGGCCGGGGCGCCGCTGCCGAACGGCGACGCGCAGAACGGGCTGCAGCTCTACACGCCGCCGACGACGCTCGACGGCGCGCTGGCCTGCGTCACGTGCCACACGCTGCCGCTCGGCCTGGGCCCCGACGCGAGCTTCGGCGGCGGGCAATGGAACCCGCTGGCGCCCGGCGCGAACGGCGAGCGCCACCACGCGCTCGTGACGACCGACGGCTCGACGAACCGCCTCATCAAGGTGCCGCAGCTGCGCAACGTGTACGAGAAGGTCGGCTTCGACGCCACCCAGCTCGAGAACACCGCCGGCTTCGGATTCCTGCACGACGGCAGCATCGACACGATCGCGCGCTTCGTCGGCGAGCCGCTGTTCGAGCTCACGAACGACCAGCAGGTCGCCGATCTCGTGGCGCTGATGCTCGCGTTCTCCGGCTCGGACTTCCCGGCGGCGTCGGGATCGTTCCTGTTCCCCCCCGGCACCGCGAGCCAGGACACGCACGCCGCGGTGGGCCAGCAGGTGACGCTCGTCGACCACCAGGCGCCCGGCGCGGGCCAGCTCGCGCGCATCGCGCAGCTCACGGCCCTCGCGGAGCAGGGCGCGGTCGGCCTCGTGGCCCGCGGACGAATCGGAGCCGTCCGCGGCTTCACGTACGTCGGCGGCGGACAGTTCCAGTCGGACCGCGCGGCGCAGACGCTCGGTGAGCCGCAGCTGCGCATCCTGGCGCAGCCCGGCAGCGAGCTGACCTACACCGTCGTTCCCAAGGGCAGCGAGCTGCGCCTCGGCGTCGACCGCGACGAGGACGGCTTCTTCGACCGCGACGAGCTCGACGCGGGCAGCGACCCCGACGACGCGTCGAGCGTCCCCGGTCCCTGAGGACCCGGCGCGAGAGCCCCGGGGACCCGGGATCCGTTCGCGGGCCGTAGGATGGCCGGTCCGAGCCGCTCCGGTTCGGGCCGGTCCGATCCATCTCGGGCCGGTACCTCTCGAAGGAGTGCCGCATGGGGTCCCGCCACACCGTCTTCGGACGTCCGCTCGTCGCGTCCGTCGTCTTGCTCTGCGCCGCGCTCCCGGGAGCCGTGCGCGGGCAGAGCTTCGTGAACTGGGAGACGCCGCACGTCCACCCCCTCGAGCGCACGCCGAGCGGCGCGCGCCTGCTGGCGGTCAACACGCCCGACAACCGGCTCGAGGTCTTCGCGGCGGACGGGGCCTGCCTCGAGGCCGTCGGCAGCGTCCCGGTCGGCCTGGATCCCGTCTCCGTGCGCGCGCGGACCGAGAGCGAGGTCTGGGTCGTGAACCACGTCTCCGACAGTGTCAGCGTCATCGACCTGGCCTCGCTGCGCGTCGTGCGCACGCTCGCGACCGACGACGAGCCGTGCGACGTCGTCTTCGCCGGGAGCCCGGAGCGAGCCTTCGTCTCCTGCTCGCAGGCCAACACGGTCCTCGTGTTCGACCCTGCCGATCTCACCGCGGCGCCGCAGCGCATCGACATCGAAGCCGAGGACCCGCGCGCGCTGGCCGTCAGCCCCGACGGCAGTCGCGTGTATGCCGCGATCTTCGAGTCGGGCAACGGCTCCACGATCCTCGGCGGCGGGTCCACCATGGCGAACGGCTACCCGCCCAACGTCGTGAACGAACCGGGCGGCCCCTACGGCGGCCAGAACCCGCCCCCGAACGACGGCGCGAACTTCGAACCGCAGATCGGCGCCGGCGTGCCGACGCCCCCGGGCGTCGGGCTGATCGTCAAGAAGAACCCCGTGGGGCAGTGGCTGGACGACAACGGCGGCGACTGGAGCAGCCTCGTCAGCGGTCCGAACGCGGTGCTCTCCGGCCGCGCCGTGGGCTGGGATCTGCCCGACCGGGACGTGGCCGTGATCGACGCGCGGACGCTCGCGGTGACGTGGATCCCGAGCCTGATGAACCTGTGCATGGCGCTCGACGTCCGGCCCGGTGGCGACGTCACCGTGGTCGGGACCGATGCGAAGAACGAGGTGCGCTTCGAGCCGAACCTGACCGGCGTCTTCGTCCGCGTGATGCTCGGCGTCGCGCCGACCTCCGGGCCCAGCGCGGTGGCCGATCTGAACCTGCACCTCGACTACTCCGTCGGCACCGTGCAGCAGTCGATCCGCGACCGGGCGCTGGGTGACCCGCGCGGCATCGTGTGGAACGCGGCGGGCGACCGCGGCTACGTGTCCGGCATGGGGTCGAACAACGTCGTCGCGATCGACGCGAGCGGCGCGCGCGTCGGCGCCGCGCCGACGATCGAGGTGGGCGAGGGGCCCACGGGCGTCGTGCTCGACGAATCGCGCGGGCGCCTCTACGTGCTGAACAAGTTCGGCGCGTCGATCTCGGTCGTCCTGCTGGCCACGGAGCTCGAGATCGAGCGCGTCGCGTTCCACGACCCCTCGCCGGCCGCCGTTCGCATCGGGCGCAAGCACCTCTACGACACGCACAAGAGCTCGGGGCTCGGCCAGATCGCGTGCGCCTCGTGCCACGTCGACGCGCGCACCGACCGGCTGGCCTGGGACCTCGGGAACCCCGGCGGATCCGTGAAGGCCTTCGACCAGAACTGCCTGGGCGGCGGATGCCAGGCCTGGCATCCGATGAAGGGGCCGATGCTGACGCAGACGTTCCAGGACATCATCGGCAAGGAGCCCCTGCACTGGCGCGGCGACCGCTTCGGTCTCGAGGAGTTCGCGCAGGCCTTCATCGGATTGCAGGGCGCGAGCCAGACGCTGACGGCGGAAGAGATGCAGGAGTTCGAGGACTTCCTCGCGACGATCCACTTCCCGCCCAACCCGTTCCGCGAGCTCGACAATTCGCTGCCGACCGACCTCCCGCTGCCCGGCCAGTTCACGCCCGGGCGCTTCGGCCCCGAGGGCCTGCCGATGCCGAACGGCAACGCGGTGGCCGGCCTCGCGCTGTACCGACCGCCGAGCCTCCTCGACGGCGTCGCCTGCGTGACGTGCCACACCCTTCCGACGGGGCTCGGGCCCGACGCGGCGTTCACGGGCGTGTGGAGCCCGCTGCCGGCCGGTCCGTTCGGCGAGCGCCACCTGGGAGTCGTCTCGGTCGACGGCTCGACCAACGTCAGCCTCAAGGTCCCGCACCTGCGCAACCTGTACGAGCGCACGGGCTTCGAGGCCTCGCAAGCCACGAGCCGCGCGGGCTTCGGCATGCTCCACGACGGCAGCGTCGACTCGATCGCGCGCTTCCTCAGCGAGCCGGTCTTCGGCGTGCAGAGCCTGCAGGAGGTCGCCGATCTCACGGCCTTCATGATGGCCTTCTCCGGCTCGGACCTGCCGCCGGGCGCGCCGTCGAACCCGCTGGAGCCGCCCGGTGTCGCCAGCCGCGACGCGCACGCCGCGGTGGGGCAGCAGACGACGCTCGTCGACGCCGGGAATCCCGACGTCGGCCAGCTCGCGCGGATCGACGCCCTGGTCGCGCTCGCGGACACGAACGAGGTCGGCCTGGTCGTCAAGGCCACCGTCGGCGGGACGGCGCGCGGCTACGCCTACGCGGGCGGCGGGATCTTCCAGTCGGACCGCGCCGCGGAGGCCGTGACGGCGGCCGCCCTGCGCGCGGGCGCGGCGCCCGGAGCCGAGCGGACGTACACCGTCGTGCCCAAGGGCAGCGAGACGCGCATCGGCGTCGATCGCGACGAGGACGGACACCTCGACCGCGACGAGCTCGACTTCGGCAGCGACCCCGCCGACGCCGCGGACTTCCCCGGCTCCTGCATCGATCCCGTCCCGGCGCCTCCGACGAACCTCGCGGCGGCCGTCGCGACGCCCGCGGGGAACGTCACGCTCTCCTGGAGCGATGCGAGCGCGGTGGAGCAGGCCTTCCTCGTCGAGCGCGCCGTACGCGGCGTGGACGTGTTCGAGGTGCTGTGCAGCCTCGACGCGGACTCCACGGCGTTCGTGGACACGACCACGGGCTGCGGCGTGGCGTACACCTACCGCGTCCGCGCGGTCGGGTGCGCGGGCACCTCGGCGGCCGCCCAGACCACCGCCCGGATGCCGCCGTGCGTGCAGGCGGCTCAGACGCACTGATCGAGCGAGTGGCCGTTGCGAGAGCGCATCGGCCCGTGGCCGACGCGTGGCCCGTGCATCGCCCTCGCACCCCTGGCCCTCGCACCCACGGATCGGAGGCGAGCCTTGCCTTCGCCTCCCCGCGGACGAAGAATCCCGCCATGTCCCACGAGGTCCTCGAGTTCGCCGACCTGACGCCCTTCCTGCTGCTGAAGAACGGCAACTACCTCTACAAGGTGCCGTTCCGCGGCGGCCACGCGGTGCTGAAGGTCTACTACGGCAGCCGCCCGATGTGGGAGACCGTCGCGAAGAGCGTCGGCAACGTGGTCTTCGAGGGTCAGACCTCCTACATGCCGCGCACGCGCCTGGCGGTCGAGCGCGAGTGTCTGGACCTCTGGCACCACCACGGCTTCCGCGTGTTCGAGCGCTACGACGACGTCGAGGTGCGCGCGCCGGAGTCGCAGTGCCCGCCGGGCGGGTACCTGCTGACGGAATACGTCGACGCGCCGAAGCTGATCGACCACATGCGCGACGAGAGCGTGCCCGAGGACGAGCGCTTCGCGACGTGGCGCCGCTTCCTCCCGGAGTGGGCGCGCCGCCACGAGATCGCCGTGGCCGAGCGCGAGCCGCGCCTGATCCACGAGAACGGCGACTGCAAGCACGTGATGCTGCTCGGCGACGAGTTCCTGTATTTCGACTTCGAGATGGTCTACCGCGCGCGCGGGCGCGTGGAGGAGTACGTCGGCCACGAGATCGTGCAGTTCGTGTGGCAGCTCCTGCGCAACATCCCGGCCTCGATGCAGGAGCGGTTGATCCGCGAGACGGCCATGCACTATCCGAAGCCGGAGTTCGTCGAGCTCGGCTACGAGGTGTTCCACCACCACCCCAAGGCGCTGCCGCGCCTGGGCCGCGCCGTCGACCGCCGCCTGAAGCGCTCGCGCAAGCCGACCAGCAAGTACAACGTCGCCAGCCGCCTGCGCACGGTCCTGACCGAGACGCGATGACGTCGCCGCCGGCTCCTCCGCTGCCCGGGATGGAGCTGCTCGGCGACATGCAGCCGACGCGCGGCAACGTGCTGTGGCTCGCGCGCGACGCCGGCGGCTCCGGCAAGGTCCTGAAGGTCTACCGCCGACGCCGCGCGCCGCTGCCCGACGTCCTCGAGAGCGCGCTGCAGCGCGTCTTCGAGCGCAAGCTCGGTACCACGCCGGCCGCGCGTTGCGCGACCGAGCGCGAGCTGCTCGACCTCTGGGCCGCGTGCGGCGTGGAGGTCCCGTGCCGCCACGACGATCCGCTTCCGCCCGGCGTCGGGCCGCACGCGCTGTGGTTCGAGTACTGCCCGGGTCCGCTGCTCTCCCACGTCGTCCACGACGACGGCCGACCGTGGTCCGAGCGCCTGGACCTGGTGCGCCGCTTCGCCCGCGACCTGGGCCGCCGCAACGCGCTGGCCCTCGAGCGCGACGACCCGCGCCTGTGCCACGAGCACGCGACGCTGAACCACGTGATCGTCTGCGGCGACCGCCTGGTCCACTTCGACCTCGAGGGCGGCTTCGCCCGCGGTGCGCACACCCTCGACGCCCTCGGCCTCGAGCTGGCGGGCTACCTGCGCTCGCTCGGCAAGCTCACCGGCGACCGCTTCGACGAGGCCCTCCGCGCCTTCGTCGAGTCCCACGGCGACCCGGAACTCCTCCAACGCGCCGCGAACCGCGCCGTACACGGCCGCAGCCCGTCGCGCGTGCTACGGCGCCTCCGCGACCGCAAGAAGCGCGGCGCGCACGGCAAGACGTGGGTGATGGGGCGCCTGCTGGACGCCTTGCGCTCCTCATGAGAACGACGATCCTCGCCCTCGCGCTGCTCCTGCCCGCGCTCGCCGCCGGTTCCGAGTCCTGGAGCCCGGGTTGCCTGCTCTGGCTGGAGGACGACTTCGCTCAGGAGCTTCACGCCCGCGACTTCCGGCACGTTCGAATCGTCGACAGCGTGCGCGATCCCGAGACGGATGAGTGGGTTGAGGTGGAACGGGCGAGCGCCACGGCGTCGTACCGGGCCTGGAAATTCGCGAGTGGACACCTCGACCTGCTCGGTCTGGCCGGATTCGCACCGAACGGCGACATCGTGATCGATCGCTGGGAACTCGTGGGGACCGGCGCGCAGCCCGAACCCGAGACCGCGCACCTCCCCGCGCGCCTGCGCGAGGTCAAGAAGCTCGTCCAGACCACTCTGTACCGCGGCCCGCTCGGCGAGGGGTTGTACGAGCTGGGCTTCGACCTGCGCGCCCGCTACTTGCTCGCGCTGGTCGCGCGGGAAGACGGCGTCACGCTCTATCGCTTCGACAACGTGGCCCCGTCGGTGCCACAGATCGTGCTGGACTCGGAGGAGCTCCCGGAGCTCGGCCGCATGCGTACCCTCGAACGACTCCGTCACGAGAAGCTCGGCTACGTCTGGAGGCTGCAGGACGACCCGTTCCATTACACGACGCGGATCCTGCTCGTGGACGGCGACGACGACGGCGTCTTCGACGGTGAGCCCCTGGTGGGGGATGGCGCCTGGTTCCGCGCACGCGGGCTCACGAACGGCGACGACTGGGACAGCCTGACCTACTTCCCGCGCAAGTGATTCGCGCGTCGTCCGCTCACGGCGACCACTGCACGCGCAACCCGACGGTCGTGTCGCGGCCCTGGCCGCCCAGCACGGTCAGGTCGTCGTCGACGATCAGGCGTACGGCCTGCAGCGTCACGCGCCAGTGGCGCGTGGGCCACCAGTTGACGGCGGCCGAGAGCGCGCGGAACTCCTGGGAGGAGCGCAGGTCGTCGGTCAGGCCCAGGGCGAAGAGATCGCGGTCGATGTCGGCGTTCGAGTAGCGCACGGCGAGCTCGATCAGGCCCGGGCCGCGGCCGTTCGGGGCGTCGCCGCGGAGCGGGCGTGCGGGCAGGGTCGGCGCGGAGCCGACCTGTCCCAGGCGGTAGAGGCGGGAGTCGTAGCGCTCGCCCGTGACGCGCCACGACAGCGTGCTCTGCCAGGCGGTGATCTGGTCCTCGAGGTCGGCCTCGCCGCCCGCGTGCTCGAGGCCCAGCAGGCTGCCGGTCGTCGATTCCGCGTACCAGCGCACGGGGCCCGCGTCCCAGCCGGCGAACCAGCGCACCCAGGCGGCCTCGTCGGCGCGCAGCTCGTCGGTGTCGAAGAGCTTCACGCCGTAGGGTGCGTCGACGTCGAGCTCGCTCTCGTAGTCGGGGGACCAGGCGTAGGACGCGCCGACGAACGCGCCGCGCGTCCACGGCAGCGAGCCGTCCGCCGTGTCCCGCGCGAACGGGTGGCTCGAGAGGCGCAGCGAGAGCTGGGGCTCGTCGCGCTCCTGTCCGCTCGGGCCGAATCCCTGGCCGGCGGCCGCGCCCGCGGCCCACGAGAAGCGCCCGGCGGCGACCTCGCCGTCGACGCGCAGCCCCCAGTCGTGGCGCTCGTCGAGCTGCGCGGGAAAGGCCGAGTCCACGAGCGGCCGGTCCTCCTCGAGCAGGGCGCTCTCGACTCCCAGCGGGAAACGCAGGAGCCCCAGCGCGAAGCGCACGTTCGCCGACGACGCGTGGGCGACCCAGGCCTCCTCCAGGTTGTTGCGCGTCTCCACGCCGACGAGGTCCGGCGCGAGCCGCCACGTGCCGTGCTCCCCGATGCGTCCGTCGATCCGCAGCGTGGCGCGGTCGAGCTCGACCCCCGAGTCGCGGCTCTGGCGGTCGTCGCGGTCGACGGCGTCGACCGCGATCAGGCCGCGCACGCGCAGGTCGCGGGTCCACGTCGGGAACTCGTCGTGCAGCCAGGGGTCGATCCACGCGCCGGCCCCGAGCCCTTCGTCGATCCCGGACCCCTCGTCGATCCCGGACCCCTCGTCGATCCCGGACCCCTCGTCGATTTCGAACGCCTCGTCGACCGCCGACCTCTCGTCGATGCTGGACGCCACGATTCCGACGCCCCCGGCCGCGGCGGGGAGGGCCCACGCGCACGCGACCGAGACGCCGAGGGCGCACGCGCCGGGGCCGCGGAGCCCGGGCGGCGGGGTCACCGCGCGCTTCCCCTCGTCGACTCGGGCGCGCGCGCGCTTCCAGGCGCTTCCATGCATTCGTCGAGTTTCGACGTCACGTCCTCCACGGTGATCAGCTCCATCGCCGACGGATCGCGCACGCGCTGGCCGAAGGGCACCTCCT
>CAYGPA010000112.1:0-1747 GCA_964351535.1 uncultured Planctomycetaceae bacterium | reverse complement strand
GTGATCAGCTCCATCGCCGACGGATCGCGCACGCGCTGGCCGAAGGGCACCTCCTCCACGTCCTTCCCGAGGAAGCGCCGCACCGCGTCGGGGTAGCGGTTCACGGTCCAGCGCGCGCTCCGGTAGGGCCGCGCCCGGTCGGGATTGGTCGTCGCGTAGAGTCCGATCACGGGCACGCCCAGCGCGGAGCCCAGGTGCGCCGGACCCGAGTCGGGGCAGACCAGCGCGGTCGAGCGCTCGAGGATCGCCAGCAGCTCCTTCAGCGACGACTTGCCGACGAGGTCGATCGGTCGCGTCCGCGCGCGCGCGAGGATCTCGTCGCGGTAGCGCGCCTCGTCGTCGCTCCGTCCGCCGGAGAGCACCACGGCCATGCCGTGCCGCTCGGCCGCGTGGTCGGCGACGGCGGCGTAACCCTCCGCCGTCCAGTTGCGCCAGTTGCGGCGCCGCGCGTTGGCGCAGGGACTGATCGTGAGCACCGGACGGTCCGCGGGCAGCGTGCGCTCCGCGAAGGCGCGCGCCTCGGCGGGCACGGGCAGGTCCCAGCGCAGCTCGCCGCGCGGCACGCCGCAGGCCTCGGCGAACCCGAACAGCACGTCCAGGACGTGTCCGCGCGGGATCGAGGCCGTGCGCCGGTTGGTGAAGAGCCACTGCTGGTCCTTGGTCTGGTCGCGGTGGAACCCGAGGCGCAGCGGCGCGCGCACGGCCAGGCTCGTCAGGTTGCCGCGCCAGGAGTTCTGCATGTGCAGCAGGAGGTCGAAGCGTCGGCCGCGCAGCAGCCGGCGCGCGTCGGCGAAGGCGCGCCGGCCCGAGCGCTTCTCGATCACCAGGAACTCGATGTCGGGCACGTCGCCGACGACCTGCGCCTCGACGGAGCCGATCAGCCACGTGAACCGTGTCCCGGGCCAGGCGGCCTGGAGCGTGCGCACCACGGCCAGCGTGTGGCAGACGTCGCCGATGGCCGCGAGGCGCAGCACGCAGACCTCCGCGGGCGGACTCGGGAGGCCCAGGACGTCACGGGGCGCGGGCATGGGGCAGATCCTACGACGCGACGCGTCCGCGTTCCCGCGGCGGCCGCGTCGACCCCGCGGCGGCCGCATCGACCCGGAGAGCCGCCGGCCGTGCGGAGCTCCCGTCTCGTCGACGCGGAGACCGCGGACGACCGGCGGATCCCGGCGCGCCGAGGGCGCTTCGCGGCGCGGCGAGGGGGTCCTCCGCGCAGGGATGGCGGCCTCCGGCGCGCGGGTTGCTATCCTCCCGCGCTGCGGCGCCCACGCCGCGGAAACCGAAGGAGGCCCATGGACGAATCGTCGGCGAACGCACCCCGAGACCGTGCAGCGGACGCCCTCGAGGCGTCGTCCAGCGAGCCCCACGAGGAGCCGCGGATCGACGCTGCCCCCGTCCCCGTACCCGCCGCCATGGCTCCCATCGTCGAGCTGCGCGAGCGCGTCCAGCGCGAGGCGGCGCGCGTGCTGGTGGGGCTCGAGGAGGAGGTCGACCTCTGCCTGACCGCGCTGCTCGCGCGCGGGCACGTGTTGCTCGAGGGCGCGCCCGGCGTCGCCAAGACGCTGCTCGTGCGCATCGTCGCGGCGGTCCTCGGCGGCCGCTACGGACGCGTGCAGTTCACGCCCGACCTGATGCCCTCGGACGTCGTCGGCACGGGCGTGTTCCACCCCGGTCGCGGCGAGTTCCGCTTCCGCCCCGGCCCGATCTTCGCGCAGTTCCTGCTGTGCGACGAGATCAACCGCGC
>CAYGPA010000111.1:3633-12092 GCA_964351535.1 uncultured Planctomycetaceae bacterium | reverse complement strand
GCGGCGAGCTCCTGCACCGCCAGCTCCGCCGCGAGCCCGAAGCCGACCAGCGCGGCGACGTTCTCCGTCCCCGCGCGCAGGCCGTCCTCCTGGCCGCCGCCGAACACGAGCGGCCGCGGCCGCCGCGCGCCCTCGCGCAGCACGAGCGCGCCCGCGCCCTTGGGCCCGTGGATCTTGTGCGCCGACACGGCCGCGCTGTCCGCGCCGAGCTCCTCCAGGTCGAGGTCGAGCTTGCCCAGCGCCTGCACCGCGTCGACGTGCACGTGCGCCCGCGGCGCGCGCGCCCGCGCCAGGCGCGCGACCTCGCGCACCGGGTAGATCGTGCCGAGCTCGTTCTGCACGAGCATCTGCGCGACGACGAGCGTGTCCTCGTCCAGCAGCCCGGCGAGGTGTTCGAGGTCGAGCGATCCGTCCGGGTTCACGCGCCCGGTGCGCACGTCGAAGCCCTCGTCGGTCAGCGCGTCGGCCGCCTTGCGGACGCACGGGTGCTCGGTCGGCCCGACGACGACGTTGGGCTTCCCGCTGACCTCCCGCAGCGCGGCGCGCGCCGCGCCCAGCACGCCGAGGTTGTTCGCCTCCGTACCGCCGGACGTGAACACGACCGCCTCCGACCGCACCCCGAGCGCCCGCGCGACCTGCACCCGCGCCCGATCGAGCGCCTCGCTGGCCCGCACGCCCGCCGGATGCCGCGAAGACGGATTCCCGACCTCCTCGGAGAGCCAGGGCTCCATCGCGGCCCGCACGCGCTCGTCGAGAGGCGTGGTCGCCGCGTTGTCCAGATACGCTCGAAACATGGGGTCGCCCCCAAGCATACGCGCTCAGCCGTCCCCGGCCGGCAGCGAGTCGCCGGAGGGCTCGATGTCCAGGTCTTGCGCCTCCGGCTCCGTCGCGCGCGGTTCGAGGGGCGGCAGGGACGCTTCGGCCACCTGGCCGTGGACGACCTCGGCGGGCACGCCGGTCCGGATTCCGTCGCCGGCGCGCAGGTCGAGGGTGTAGGTGCCGGGCGGGAGGTCGTCGAAGCGGAAGCTGCCGTCGGTCGCGGTCGTCGCCGCGGGCCACAGGCGTCCGGGGGGCACCGGGGCGCCGTTCGCGTCCCTCCGGCGTTCGAGCACGACCAGCGCGCCGCCGATCGGGTTCGCGCGGTCGTCGACGACGGTCCCCTCGAGGGCGCCGAACGAGAGCTCGAACGAGAGCTCGCCGCCGGCCGCGGAGTGGTGCAGGAAGCGCGTGCGCGGCGCGACGAGCTCGGGCCAGCTGCCGCCGGCGGCCCACGGCGGGCGCACCTCGAGCGCGTAGTCGCCCGCGGCCAGGTCCTCGAACAGGAACTTGCCCTCGGCGTCGGCGACCGTGCGGCGCGCGATCTCCGGACCGAGCTGGTCGGCCGGCCGCGCGGGGCGCAGCGAGACCTCGTAGCCCTCGAGCGACGCGTCGAGCGGCGCGAGGAGCTCTCCGACCAGCGGCGCGCGCAGCACCACGGGCAGCTGCGGCGCGGGCTCCATGCGCTTCGTGAGCTCGATGCGAATGTCGTTGACGCCGGCGGCGACCTCGAAGGACTCGGGGTCGAAGCCCCAGCGCATCACGTCGAGCTTCAGCGCCGCCTCCGACAGCCCCGAGATCTGGAACTTCCCATCCTCCGCCGTGTGCGCCCACAGCGGCCGGTTCCCGTCGCGCACGTACACGGCCGCCCCCGCGACGCCGGCGCCGTCGACCAGCACGCGACCGTTCAGGACGCGCGTCCCCAGGCCCAGCCGGACGTCCGCCAGGTTCGTCTCCTTCGGCGAGAGCACCTCCGGGAACTCGTCCCCGAGCGTGTCGACCCGCTCGAACAGGAACCCCGCGAGCAGCACGAGGAACACCCCGAGGGGCAGGAAGATGGTGATGCCTTTCAACGCGCCGCGCCCGGAACTCCGCCGCCGGACGGACCGACCAATGTCCTCCAAGTCCGTCCACGGGTCCACCCGAACCCCGATTCGCCCGCCCCTGGCCGCGAGGAGCCCGTCGAGCCCGCGCCGGGGACCTCCTGATCGACTGCCTGCGGGCCCGGGTACACTGGAAGAGCGACGAGGACGGGCGCTGGAACAGATCGAGATCCCCGAGCGATGACTTCCTGGGACGAGTTTCGCGAGCGCGTGAGGCGGCTCAAGCGAGAGCGCTGGGCCGACATCCTCGCGGCGGAGCCGCCGGGGCGACCGGCGGGGCGTCGTCCCCGCGATCCGGAGCAGGAGGCGCTGCTGACCGAGTTCGATCGCCGCCGCATCGAGCGCAGCGAGATCCTGGCGACGATGCGTCGCGTGCCGGTTCCTCCGAGCGATTCCTAGGCGGACCGGACCGTCTGGGTTGCGTGGGGGATTTCGCCCGGGTCCCCGCCGGATCTCCTGGAGCCGGAGGAGGTTGGAGCGCTGCGCGGTGTGTCGAGGGTCCGGCGCCAACCCGCCCCTCGACCCTCGACACCCGCCTGCGAAGGTCGAATCCCGCTCGTTCAGCATTCGCGGCGCCGTCCCATAAGAGGGGTACCGAGGCCCCTCGGGCGGCCTGGCGCGTCCCGGGGCGCCGGGAAGCGGCACGGACGCGCCCTCGCGCGTTGACCTCCTTCGACACCCCCATTTATAGTGCGCCGTTTCCCCGGGCCGGCCGGGGGCTCGGCGAACCGCCCCCCATGCTGCTCCAACTTCGATCTTCGGCCGCCCAGGCCGACCGGGATGCCCTGCTCCAGCTCTGTCGTGAGCTCGGGTACGAGGTGCGCACGCTCGACTCCGACCGTCGGCTGGTCGAGCTCACCGGATCGGGCGCGCCGGCGCACCGCTCGCGGTTCGAGGACCTGCGCTGCGTCCAGCGCGTGCTGGAAGCGGGCGAGACGACCGAGCTCTTCGCGCGCGCGGGGCGGGCGGACACGCAGGTCGCGATCGGCGCGGCGCGCTTCGGCGGCGGGGCCGTCTCGATCATCGCCGGGCCGTGCGCGGTCGAGGATCGCGAGCGCACGCTCGAGATCGCGCGAGCCGTCCAGGCGCGCGGGGCCACGGCACTGCGCGGCGGGGCGTTCAAGCCGCGGACCTCGCCGTACTCGTTCCAGGGCGCGGGCCGCGCGGGCCTCGACATCCTGCGCGCCGTGCGCGACGAGGTGGGCCTGGCCGTCGTGACCGAGGTGCTCGACCCGCGCGACATCGACGCCGTGTCCGAGGTCGCCGACGCGTTCCAGGTCGGGTCGCGCAGCATGCAGAACTTCGCGCTGCTGCGCGAGCTGGGCCGCCAGCGCAAGCCCGTGCTGCTGAAGCGCGGCTTCTCCGCCACCGTGCGCGAGTTCCTGCTGGCCGCCGAGTTCCTGCTGGACGGCGGCAACCGGGAGGTCGTGCTGTGCGAGCGCGGCATCCGCGGCTTCGACGACGTCACGCGCAACGTGCTCGACGTCGGCGCCGTCGCGCACCTGAAGGGCGCCACGCACCTGCCGATCATCGTCGACCCCTCGCACGCCGCCGGCCGCGCCGACCTGGTGCGCGCTCTGGCGCGCGCCGGCATCGCCGCGGGAGCGGACGGCGTGCTGGTCGAGGTCCACCCGCGGCCGGACGAGGCCCACTCCGACGGCGCGCAGGCGATCTCGCTCTCCGAGCTCGAGCGCATCGTCGAGGACACCCGCGCGCTGTGCCGCCTCGACGGCCGCGAGCTCGTATCCACCGAAGGCGCGCGCGGACGCGGCGCCGAGAGAGCCCTGGACAAGAAGGAACCGGTCGCATGAGAAGGCCCAGCATCGCGGGCAACTGGAAGATGAACCTCGACCGCCGCAAGGCGCTCGAGCTCGTTTCGGCCCTGCGCGACCGCCTCACGGGCTTCGACGGCGCGGACGTCGCCGTGTGCCCGCCGGCCGTCTACCTCGACGAGATCGCGCGCGCGCTCTCGGGCTCGAACATCCGCGTCGGGGCCCAGGACGTGTGCGACCGCGAGAGCGGCGCCTTCACCGGCGAGATCTCGGCCGCGATGCTGCGCGACGTGGGCGCGACCCTGGTCGTCGTCGGCCACTCCGAACGCCGCCACGTGTACGGCGAGACCGACGCGCTCGTGAACGCCAAGGTGCACCGCGCGCTCGAGAACGACCTCGACGTGATCCTGTGCGTCGGCGAGACGATCGAGGAGCGTCGCGCCGGACAGACCGAGGCCACCGTCGACCGCCACCTGACCGAGGGCCTCAAGCACGTGTCGGCGTCCGACGTCGGCCGTCTCACGATCGCCTACGAACCCGTGTGGGCCATCGGCACCGGCGAGACCGCCACGCCGGGCCAGGCGGGCGAGGTCCACGCCTTCCTCCGACGCCGTCTGAGCGAGCTCTACGGCGCCGAGGTCGCCGTGGAGACGCGCATCCAATACGGTGGCAGCGTCAAACCGAACAACGCCAGCGAGCTCATGGCCGTGCCCGACGTCGACGGGGCACTGGTCGGTGGAGCTTCGCTGGAAGCCGATTCCTTCCTGCGCATCGTCGAGTTCGACCGCTCATGAGTCTCCTCATCACGCTGATCTACATCGTTTTCGTCCTGTCGGCGATCGTCCTGATCACCGTCGTCCTGCTCCAAGAGGGCAAGGGCGGCGGCTTCGGCGAAGCCCTCGGGACCTCCGGCCAGCAGACGTTCGGCGTCGGCTCGTCGGGCATCAACAAGTTCACCGGCATCGTCGCCGCGGTGTTCCTCGGCTCGGCGCTCCTGACGCACGTGTTCAACCGCGCGCAGTCGGGCAGCTCCGTGATCGAGACCGTGGGCGACAGCGTGCTCGACAGCACGGTGCAGCCGGTCGACCCGTCGGGACAGGGGCCCACGGCGCCTCCCGAAGGGAAGTGAGCGACCCTCGGTGAACGACGCCCAGGTCCTCGACCTCTGCCGCGAGAGCCAGGCCCTGCTCGAGGGCCACTTCCTGCTCTCCTCGGGTCGCCACAGCAACCAGTACTTCCAGTGCGCGCGCCTGCTCCAGGAGCCGGCCCGCGCCGAGAAGCTGGCGCGCGCGCTGGCGCAGAAGATCACCGCCGAGGTCGACGTGGTCGTCGGACCGGCCATGGGCGCGGTGGTCTGGGCGCACGAGATGGCGCGCGCGCTCGGCGTCCGCGCGCTCTTCACGGAGCGGGCCGACGGCGCGTTCACGCTGCGCCGCGGCTTCGAGCTCGCGCCGGGCGAGCGCGTGCTGGTCGTCGAGGACGTGCTGACCACCGGCGGCTCCGCGCGCGAGGTCCTCGCGCTGCTCCGCGAGCTCGGCGCGCGTCCGGTCGCGGTCGGCGCGATCGTCAACCGCTCGGGCGGCAACCCGTTCGAGGCCGACGAGCTGCCGCTCTTCACGCTGGCGGCCGTGCAGGCGCAGAGCTGGACGCCCGCCGACTGCCCGCTGTGCGCCTCGGGCAAAGGCGGCGTCCCCGTGAAGCCGGGCAGCCGCCCGGGCGCCGGGGTCTCCGCGCAGTGACGCCCAAGCGCCAGGACGGGCTCCACTCGATGACCGGCTTCGGCGCGGCCAGCGCCGAGACGCCCGACGGTCAGTTCGTGGCGCGCGTCGAGATCCGCAGCGTCAACCACCGCTACCTGCAGACCAAGCTGCGCTTCCCCCCGGAGTTCGTCAGCCTCGAGCCCGGGATCGAGGAGGCCGTGCGCAAGCGCGTGTCGCGCGGCGTGCTGAACGTCACCGCCAGCGTCTCGCGCTCCGCCGGCGCCGGTGGCCCCACGCTGAACGTCGACGTCGCGCGCCGCTACCAGGAGCTCCTCGTGGACCTCGCGCAGGAGCTGCAGCTCGACGAGCCCATCGCGCTGGACACGCTGCTCGCGCTGCCGGGCGTGGTCGGCGCGGACCTCGCGCCCGACGAGCTCGAGCGCGAGGGCGAGCTGCTGCAGCGCGCCGCCCGCGAGGCGCTGGACGCGCTGGTCGCGATGCGCGCGACCGAGGGCCGCGCCCTGGCCGCCGACGTGCGTCTGCACGCGGCCGAGATCCGCCGCTTGATCGCGCGGATCGCGGAGCGCATCCCGACCGTCGTGAGCAACCACCAGAAGAACCTGCTGCAGCGCGTCCAGGAGCTCGTCGGCGACGTCCAGGCCATCCAGCCGGCCGACATGGCGCGCGAGATCGCGATCCTGGCCGAGCGCCTCGACGTGCACGAGGAGCTCGCGCGCCTCGGCAGCCACCTCGACCAGCTCGACGAGCTGATCGCGGGCGGCGGCTCGATCGGAAGGCGGCTCGACTTCCTGGTCCAGGAGCTCCTGCGCGAGGCCAACACGATCGGCTCCAAGTGCAACGATGCACCGGTCGCGCACGCGGTCGTCGAGCTGAAGACCCACATCGACCGCGTGAAGGAGCAGGTCCAGAACGTGGAGTGACGGGGGGCGGGTGGGGGCCGTTGCTCACCCGCGTGCCGTCGACCCGGGGCCCCCGCGCGGCGCTCGTCGGAGCCCGCCGCAGCCCGCGGTCCGCGGGCTGCGGCCTCGCTCCCCGCAGGGCGCCGGCCCGCCGCGGGAGCCGCTGGGGTGCCCCGAATTCCGTCCCCGATCGGCGGCTCTTCAAGACTGCATCAAGCGTCCGTTCAGCTTCGCCCGAGGGGGTTGCGGGACCGTTGGAGCTGTGGTGAGCTGGGGCCGACAGCATTGCAAACACCTAACGAACACAGTTCTCCAAGAGGGGTTCGAAATGAAGACAGCACTCACTCAGGCGGCCGTTCTGGCCGGCCTCGCCGGCCTGGCCTCGGGCCAGGTCGTCGCCAGCGATGATTTCAGCTACGTCGGCGCTCTGACGTCGAACGGATGGGCGGCCCACAGCGGTGCCGGCGCGAAGGTCGTCATGTCCGACGGCAGCGTCGCGACGCTCGACCAGAGCAGCGGCTCGGGCGAGGACGTCCAGCTCGTTTTTGCGCCGTTCGGCGCCACGGACACGATCTACGCCTCGTTCACGATGAACGTGCCGTCGGGCAACCCGGTCAACCCGGACGTGAACGGCCTGTACTTCGCCCACTTCAAGGACGCGAACTTCGCGTTCCGCGCGCGTACGGGGCTCGTTTCCCCCGTCGGCGGCGGTGACTTCGGCCTGGCGATCAACGGCGACAACTCGGCGCTGGGCGCCGGCGCCACCTGGGCGACCGACCTCGCGTTCGACACGGACTACACCGTCGTCATCAGCTGGGACGCCGCGACGGGCGCGGGCACGCTGTGGCTCGACCCGGTCGACATGGCCAGCACGAGCATCTCGCACACCGGCGCCGGGACCGGCGACCTTATGGAGGGCTTCGCGCTGCGTCAGTCCAACGACTACACGGGCTTCATCACCGTGGACAACGTCCTGGTCGGCAACTCGTTCGCCGACGTGGCCGGTGGTGCGCCGGTTGCCAACACCTACTGCACGGGCAAGACCAGCTCCGTCAGCTGCGTGCCGTTCATCTCCTTCACCGGCGCCCCGAGCGCGACGGCCACGACGCCCTTCCAGATCCGCGCGAACGACGTCGTTCCGGCCGAAGCCGGCTTCATCATCTACAGCTTCCAGAAGTCGAACCTGAACTTCCACGGCGGCAAGCTGTGCGTGAAGTCGCCGGTCGTTCGCACCGGTGCGAAGGCTCCGAAGAACCCGGGCGGCGGCTGCTCGGGCTGGACCCTGACCCGCAACTTCAACGGCACGATCCAGGGCGGCCTCGACCCGGCGCTGTCCGTGGGCGCGACCGTGCGCACGCAGTGGCGTCAGCGCGACCCGCTCGACACGACCGGCTTCGGTGACGGCCTGACCGACGCTCTGGCCTTCACGATCGCCCCGTAAGGCGCGTTCGTCGATCGATTCCAACCCGCCAGGGGGTCGCGGCATCCGCCGCGGCCCCCTGGCGGCTTTGTGTCGAGTCCGCTCCGCGCGGGATCCGACCCACGAGAGCCTGCTCGCGCCGGGCGGCGGCGTGTAGTGTGGGAGCCCGCGGCGCATCATGTCGAGCGGAGATCGAGCCCTGTACGAACGCGCCGGCGGCGCGGAGAAGCTGCGCGCGGTGCTCGTGGACTTCTACGATCGCGTCTTCGACGACGTGATGATCGGCTTCTTCTTCCGCGGCGCGGACAAGCAGCGCCTGGTCGAGAAGGAGCTCGAGTTCGCGCTGCGGCTGCTGGGCGCCGACGTCGAGTACACCGGCAAGCCCCTGCCCGCGGCCCACGCGAAGCACCACATCATGGGCGGCCAGTTCAACCGCCGGCTGCAGATCCTGCGCGAGACGCTGGCCGACCACGACGTGCCCGAGGACGTGCGCGCGGCCTGGATCCGGCACACCGAGGAGCTGCGCGGTCAGGTGACCCGCGACGCGACCGGCGAGTGCCGGCCGCCGCAGGGCGAGTAGCCTGCCGCTCCGCGCTCAGCGCGTCGGGCCCGCGGCGATGGCCGCGTCGAGCGCGGCGCGCAGGTCGCTTGCGTCGCGGTGGACCGCGAAGGCGAAGCGCTCGGTGCGCAGCGGCTCGTCCACGATCTCGAAGTGCACGCCGGCGTCG
>CAYGPA010000111.1:0-3533 GCA_964351535.1 uncultured Planctomycetaceae bacterium | reverse complement strand
ACGCGCTGCGCGCGCTCGTCGGTGATGCCGATGGTGGAGGCGGCCACGTCGGCCTCGCCGAGCGCAACGGCCTCGAGCAACTCGCTGAACGGGCGCTCGACCCACTCGACGGGCCGTCCGAGGCGCCGGGCCGCGTCGGCCACCAGGTCGACCTCGATCCCGACGGGAACACCGTCCGGCCCGGGCGACGAGAACGGCGGGTGCAGCAGGTTCGACACGGCGACCAGCGGGGGGCGCGCGTCGGCCGCGCCCGGAGTCGTGCAGCTCGTGACGAAGGCGAAGAGCGCGAGGGCGCAGGCACGTAGGAGGTTCATGGAGGAAATGATGCCGATGCGCGAGGCCGGAGACCATGCGGTCCCCGGCCTCGGGCGAGACGGGCGTCGCGCGCCGGCGCCGAGCTACTGCAGGTTGACGAGCACGAGCACGAGGCCCGTGCCTTCCTCGAGCGAGCTCATGGCCTTGCCGATCACGGCGCCGTTGGACCGCGCGGAGTCCGTGGCGCGCATCGCGTGGCCGGCGAGGGACGCCGTCGTCAGCAGGTCGCCGGGCCGCACGGCCCCGTTCTCCGCCGAGCAGCGCACGTAGACGCGTCCGGTCAGCGCCACGGGCGTGTCGCCCTCGATCATGCCGTGCTGGCCCAGGAAGATGCCGGGCTTCACGCCGCCGGCTCCGGAGATCACGCCCGCGACCTTGCGGTCGTAGGCCTCGTCCGACGCGCAGAGCTGGCCGGCGTTGTCGGCGTCGATCACGAGCACGGTGCCCGGCTCCAGCCGGCCGCAGCTCGTCTCGAAGTGCTCGACCAGGTCCGCGCCGCCGGTGATCTGCAGTTCTTGCGTGGTGATCCGTCCGTCCCCGCCCTGCTCCGCGTCGAGGATGATGCTCGCCGTCCCATCGGCCTTGCGCAGGACGATCTGTGCCCCGTTGCCGGCGACCTCCTCGGCGCTGAGCTCGATCATCTCGGCGCCGGCCTGGTTGAAGAGCTTGAACTCGCCTCCGCGGCCGCCGGCCTCGGCGTCGAGCTCCGCGGTGCGGATGCCGGCTGCGTTGGTCATCGTGAGCTGAGCTCCGTCGGACGCCTCCGCACTCTGGATCCACACGCTGCGGATGCCGCTGGCGTTCTCCACCTGGATCTCGCCCGCGTTGGCGGAATCCAGGCCGAGCTCGACGCGCGCAACGGGCTGGCCCAGGATGGAGCCGCCGACTCCGAGCCGCGGCTTGACGAACGCCCCCAGTCCGGTGCCCGTGGACTCCATCCAGACGGCCGGCAGAGCGCTGGCGGAGTAGAACATGCCCGAGGTGAAGGCGTCGGAGTACGCGCGGATGGCGGGCTTCACGACGCTCGAAACGACGTGCAGCTGGGCCGTCGGCCCGAGAGTCCCCATGCCGACGTTGCCCGTCGCGGAGTCCACGTTGAGTCGAAAGTCCATGGGGAACAGCATGCCGAGCGTCGGGACGTTGGAAGCCTGGATGCAGGTCCCGTGCGTTCCGCCCTGGTTCACGATGCCGTCGGCGCAGTAGCCGCTCGACGTGCCGTTCACGGCGCCGGGTGCGCGCTGGATGCGGCTGATCGAGATCTCGGTGCTGCCGGGAGCTCCGCGAACGGCGTCCGGGTCGGCGGCTCCAGGCGCGTCGCTCGGCGCGAGCCCCGCGCCCGCGGCGGCCAGCGCGCTTCCCGCCGGGGACGCGCCGACGACGCTGACGCCGCCCGGAAGCGCGTCGATGGAGGAGCGTTCGACGAACGTCGCTCCCGCGTTCTGCAGGAAGCGATAGCCGTCGGACAGGGTCAGTACGAGGTCGTCCAGGCCGTCGGAGTCGAAGTCGGTCCAGTGCGCGCGCAGCACGCCGACGGTCTCCCGGAGTCCGAGCTCGGCCGTCGCATCGACGAAGCTCGCATCGTCGTTGCGCAAGAGCCGCACGCTGCCGTCCACTCCGACGACGAAGAGGTCGGGGTCGGAGTCGACGTCGAAGTCGCGCCACGACGCGCTGCGGATCGCGGACAGGTCCTGCAGGCCCGCACGGTCCTCGCAGGGCTCGAAGCGGCCTCCGCCGAGGTTGCGCAGCAGCGCGACCGAACCCGCGGCGTGGATCGCGAACAGGTCCTCCAGCCCGTCGCCGTCGAAGTCGGCCCAGGCGCCGGCGTCGAGTCCGGGCATCAAGCCGGGAGCCTCGGTCGCGGTCTGGGGCAGAGGAGCCGTGAAGAGCAGCCCGGCGCCGAGGCCGGCGAGGCTGAGGTGGGAGATGACGGGGCGCAGCATGGTTGGATCCCTCCGAAGTCGGGTGGGTCGTGGGGGTTCCGCGCTCGCCGCGAGGGTGGGGCGGCACCGACTCCCCGGTCCGGGGGGGTGCGGCGCCCTTCCCGCCGGCACCCGGCCACGAGAACGCGGATTTCTCGATCCGCCGGCTCTTCCGCCCGCCGGGTGGCCGGTTTCGTCGGCGGAAGGCGCCTCTCCGTTCGAGCCTCTGGGCAATGATGGAAGGAGCCCCCGCCGATGAATCGTCCCGACACCGTCCGCGAGCTCTTCGAGCAAGCCGCCGAGCTCTCCGCCGGTGCGCGGGACGCGTTCCTCTCCGAGGCCTGCGGAGGCGACGCCGCCTTGCGCGCCGAGGTCGAGGAGCTCTTGATGGCGCTGGACGACGCAGGCGGCTTCCTCGAACCGCCTGCTGCGGAGGAGGCGGCGGGTGCGCGCTCCGGAGCGTCCAGCGGAACGCGCATCGGCCGCTACACGCTGCTCGAGCAGATCGGGGAAGGCGGCATGGGGACCGTCTGGATGGCCGAGCAGCACGAGCCGGTGCGTCGCAAGGTCGCGCTGAAGCTGATCAAGCTCGGCCTCGATACTCGCCAGGTCGTCGCGCGCTTCGAGGCCGAGCGCCAGGCCCTCGCGCTGATGGACCACCCCGGCATCGCCAAGGTGCTCGACGGGGGCTCCACGGAGTCGGGTCGACCGTACTTCGTGATGGAGCTCGTGCGCGGTGCGCCGATCACGAAGTACTGCGACGAGGCGCGCCTGTCGACCGCCGGGCGGCTCGCGCTCTTCCAGCAGGTGTGCCATGCGGTCCAGCACGCGCACCAGAAGGGCGTCGTGCACCGCGACATCAAGCCGTCCAACGTCCTGGTCACGCTGCACGACGGCACGCCGGTGCCCGTCGTGATCGACTTCGGCGTCGCCAAGGCGGTGGACTCGGAGCTGACGCAGCGCACGCTCTTCACCGAGTTTCGTCAGATGGTCGGGACCCCGGAGTACATGGCGCCCGAGCAGGCGGCGCTCTCCGGAATCGACGTCGACACGCGCGCCGACGTGTACTCGCTGGGCGTGCTGCTGTACGAGCTCCTGACTGGCACGACGCCGTTCGACTCGCGCGACCTGCTGCGCGCGGGCTACGAAGGGCTCCTGCGACACATTCGCGAGGTCGATCCGCCGAAGCCGTCCACGCGCATCAGCACGCTCGGGGACGACCTGCCGCTGGTCGCGCGCAGCCGTCAGACGGTACCCGGCCAGCTCGGGCGGCTCGTGCGCGGCGAGCTCGACTGGATC
>CAYGPA010000110.1:0-12153 GCA_964351535.1 uncultured Planctomycetaceae bacterium | reverse complement strand
CGCAGGTGCTGCTGCAGCGGCAGGTACGGATCGATCAGCGTGTCGAGGCACAGCGCGACGTCGAGGAACGCCTCGATCGCCTCCTGCCCCTCCTGGTCGATCAGCGCGCGCACGCGGGCCCCGTGGCGCGCCATCGTGTCGAGCATGTGCCGATCGGTCGGCTGGAACCACTGGTTGTGCTTGAAGAAGTCCGCGTGACCGAACACGTGGGCCATGACGAGCTTCTGCTCGAGCCGCGAGTTCGACTTGACCAGGTAGGCGTAGACCGGGTCGTTGTTGATCACGAGCTCGTAGATCTTCGAGACGCCCCACAGGTAGCCCTTCTCGAGCCGCTCGTACTCCATCCCGAAGCGCCACGAGGGGTAGCGCACGGGGAAGCCGCCGTAGGAGGCCACGCCGTTCACGTCGCGCGCGTCGAGGAGCTGGAACACGACCGGGTCGAAGTCCAGGCCGTGCTCGCGGGCGACGGCCTCGATGTGCTCGGCCAGGGCCGCGAGGTCGGCCGGCAGGTGCGCTCGGTGCGGGACCGCGACCGCCATGCTCAGCGCCCCTTCCCGAGGAAGCAGCGGATCGACGCGCCGATGTCCTCGCGGTCGCTGACGCCCGCCGTCACGACGCGGTCGTCGTAGCCCAGGGCCTCGTCGAGGTCCTTCTTGAACTGCCCGGAGCCGTAGGCGCTCTTCACCTGGCCGTAGCAGAACTGGTTGACGCGCCCGAGGAGCTCGTCGCGCAGCAGCGAGATGCAGCGCTCCGTGTCGCGCGCGGACCAGTTGTCGCCGTCGGAGTAGTGGAACGGGTAGATGTTCCAGTCCTCGGGCCGGTACTTCTCGCAGATCAGCTTCAGGCACAGGTCGTAGGCCGAGGAGATCTTCGTTCCGCCCGACTCGCGCAGGTGGAAGAACGCGTCCTGGTCGACGGTCTTCGCGACCGCGTCGTGGACGATGTAGACCACGTCGATGTTGCGGTACTGGCTGCGCAGCCACGTGTCGATCCAGAAGGCCTTGATGCGCACGATCTCCTTCTGCTCGCGCCCCATCGAGCCGGAGACGTCCATCATGTGGAAGATCACGGCCGAGGAGTCGGGCCGCGGCGCCGCGCGGCGCGCGCGGTAGCGGCCGTCGTCGGGCACCGGAACCACGACCGGGTCGAGCGGGTCGAACTCGCCCGCGGCGATCGTCCGGCGCAGCGCCTGCCGGTAGGTGCGGCGGAAGTGGCGCAGCGAGTCGGGCCCGCTGCTGTCGATGCTCGTGTAGCGCGCGCCCTCGGCGGAGAGCTCCTTGCGGCCGCGCGGCTGGATGCGCGGCAGCTCGAGCTCCTCGCCCAGCATCTCGGCGAGCTCGTCGAGCTCGATGTCGACCTCCAGGATGTGGCGCCCCTCCTGGTCCCCCGCCGCGCCCTGACCTTCGCCCTCGGCCTCGCCGTCGACGGGCTCGCCGCGCTCGCCCTCGCCCTGGCCGACGCCGGAGTTCGAGTTGTCGCCGAAGCGCAGGCGCGGCAGCTCGATCTGCGGGATCGGCACCGACACGGCCTGCTCGCCGCGGCGCGCGATCAGCTCGGAGGTCGAGAGGTAGCGCCGCAGGTCCTTGCGGATGCGGCCCCGCACGATCTGGCGGAAGCGCTCGCGGTCGGCCTCGATGCGGAACATGGCGTCCCCGTCACGCGGCTTCCAGGGAGCCCGACTTGGTCTCGCCGCGCGCGAAGAGGCCCGCGACGTGCTGCAGGACGGCGTTGGCGGACAGCTCGTCGTAGCCGAACTGGCGCATGAGCCGGTGGCGGATGACGCCGATCTTCTCCTGGGTGTCGGGGTCGACGACCGTGGACACCTCGCTGGTGAGCTGGATCGTGTCGCGGCGGTCCTCGAAGATCTTCAGCTCGAGCGCGCGCGACAGGCGCTTGTTCCGGCGGTAGTCGAAGGTCTCGCCGCGCGCGTGGACCTCCGACACGTAGCTCATGAGCTCGTAGCGGAAGTCGTCCTTGCGCGGCTCGGTGACGTCGATCTTCTCCTCGATCGCGCGCATCAGGCGCTCGTCCGGGTCGCTGCCGACGCCGCGCGCGTCGACGACCTTTTCGCGCGTCGTGTAGGCGCGCACGTTGTCGACGTAGTTGGCGCACAGGCGGCCCAGCGCCTCCTCGTCGGCGGCGATGGCCTTCTGAACCTCGACCTTGATGATCTCCTCGTACTCCTCGCGCACGGCGCCGAGGAGCTGGACGTAGCGCTTGCGCGTCTCCTCGTTCGAGACGAGGCTGTGGTGCACGAGGCCCTCGGCGAGGCTCTCGAGCACCTCGAGCGGCCCGACGACCGGCTTGTCGGCCACGACGGCGGCGGCGATGCGGTCGATGACGTAGCGCGGGCTGATCCCGACCAGGCCCTCGCGGCCCGCGGCGGCCTTCATCTCGCGCACGTGCTCGGCTCCGAAGCCCTGGACCTCGCGCCCGTCGTAGAGCGCGGCCTTCTGCAGCATCGTCAGGTTGGGATGCGTCGGCTCCTCGAGCCGCGTCGCGACCGTCCAGAGCGCGGCCATCTCGAGCGTGTGCGGCGCGAGCGAGCGACCCCCGAGGCTGCGCGGCTCGAACTGGCGCCGGTAGATGCGCACCTCGTCCGAGGCGGCCAGGTTGTACGGCACGTCGACCTTGATGGTGCGGTCCCGGAAGGCCTCCATCAGCTCGTTGTTCTGCAGCTTGCGGTACTCGGGCTCGTTGGTGTGCCCGATGATCACCTCGTCGATGTGCGTCTGCGCGAACTTCTTGGGCTTGATCGAGTGCTCCTGCGTCGCCCCGAGCAGGTCGTAGAGGAAGGCGACGTCGAGCTTCAGCACCTCGATGAACTCGAGCATGCCGCGGTTGGCGACGTTGAACTCGCCGTCGAAGTTGAACGCGCGCGGGTCGGAGTCCGAGCCGTAGTGCGCGATCAGGCGGTAGTTCAGGTCGCCGGTCAGCTCGGTCGAGTCCTGGTTCTTCTCGTCCTTGGGCTGGAACGTGCCGATGCCGCGGCGGTCGCGCTCGGACAGGGTCAGGCGGCGCACGCGCACGTGCTCGACGACCTTCGACCAGTCGCCCGCGTAGCGCGTCATCAGCTCGCGGTAGTACATGCGGCTGACCGGGTCGAGCTCGCCCTCGATGTGCAGCGCGTACTCGCGCCGCCAGGTGCGGTTCAGGCGCTGCTCCAGCGCGGGGCGCGCCTCGTCGGGGATCAGGAGCAGCGGGTCCTGGTTCATCGGCGAGGGCACGTGCTCCCCGTCGACGTCCCAGTCGAAGGTGTAGAGCGCCCCCTCGGGCGTCTTCGAGTAGTGCTCGAGGCCCCGCTTCAGGAGGCGCACGATCGTGCTCTTCGACGAACCCACCGGGCCGTGCAGCAGCACGACGCGCCGCTCGGGCCCGTAGCCGCGCGCGCCCGCGCGCACGATCTGCACGAACTGTGCGAGGGCCTCGTCGAGGCCGAAGATCGAGTCGCGGCCGTGGGTGAACGGGTCCGAGAAGATCCGCCAGCGCAGCGGACCGTCGTCGCCGGATCCGCCGGCGCCTGAGGATCCGGAGGACCCGGAGCGCTCGACTCCGTGCCACTCGATCGTGTCGAGCAGCCGCTGCCACGCGTTGCGCGCGACGCCGGGGTCGCGCTCGACGACGTGCTCGAGGTAGTCGCGGAAGCTCCCCTCCCAGCTGAGCGCGGCGTGCGCGTCGCGGTCGACCTGGTCGAGGAGGGAATCGAAGATGGGTTGTTCGCAGTCGGTCATGGTGGATCGTCCGAATCTGCGCCGGGGACGGGGACGAAAAGGGACCAGGCGCGGAGAGCGCCTCCCTCCCTTCGACCGCGCCCCGGGCGAACCTGAGCCGCCGGCGAACCGCCGGACCCCGCGTACCGAAGCCGGGCCTGCAGAGGGCCTGGGCCCCGCCCGCGCGCGCGTTCCGGTGGAGGTCACCGTTGGAGGTCACCGGAGGCGGACGTCACCGGGGGCGGACGCTACCGGAGGTATTCTCCGCGCGGGTGTCCACGCCCCGCGTCTGTGCTCCTAGGCCCGCAGGCACCCCGCTTCCATCCGCCGGACGGATTCTGGAGCCCATCGCTCCACTCGCGCCCCCTGCGCCGCAATACTGGCGCCGTGCAGAACGAGTCGAGACGCCGCGGTGCCGCCCGGGGAGCCTCCCTGGGGTGGGTCGTGTTCCTCCTGGTGGCCGCGTACCTCGCGCTCGGCCTCGGCAAGTCGATCCTCGGCAACCACGTGCTGGGCGAGGAGCCGCCGCTCGAGTTCGACGAGCAGCGCGCGTGGGCGGACCTCGAGGCCCTCGTGGCGCTCGGTCCGCGCGTCGCCGGGACCCCCGGCGCGGAGAAGGCGCGCGAGTACATCGAGGGTGAGCTGCGCGCCGCGGGGCTCGAGCCCGTCCGCGAGGAGTTCCGCGCCGCCACGCCCAAGGGGCCGCTCGGCATGGCCAACGTCTACGTGGACCTGCCCGGCGCGACCGGCGACGACGCGTCCGGGTCGATGCGCACGCCCATGGTCGTCCTCTGCACCCACTTCGACACCAAGCGCCTGCCGTTCGAGTTCGTGGGCGCCAACGACGGCGGCTCGGGAACCGCCGTGCTGCTGGAGCTCGCGCGCGTGCTGGCGCGGGCGCCGCGCGGACCGCTGACGTGGCGGCTCCTGTTCCTCGACGGCGAGGAGGCCATCCGTCGCCAGTGGCTCGACCCCGACAACCGCTACGGCTCGCGCGAACACGTCCGCGCGCTGCGGGTCAGCGGCAACATCGCGCGCGTGAAGGCCTGCGTGCTGCTCGACATGGTCGGCGACGCCGATCTGAAGCTCACGCGCGAGACCTACTCCGACCGCGAGCTCCTGAACCTCTTCTTCGAGGCCGCGCGCCGCGGCGGCCACAACCTGCACGTCGGGGCGCGCGGGCAGCCGATCAAGGACGACCACCAGTCGTTCCTCGAGGCCGACGTGCCCAGCGTCAACCTGATCGACTTCGAGTACGGTCCGGCCAACGCCTACTGGCACACCGCGGACGACACGCTCGAGCACTGCTCGGCCGAGAGCCTGGGGATCGTCGGCGACATCGTGCTGCTGGCGCTCCCCGACCTCGAGGAGCGCTACGCGCAGCGCTGAAGCCCCGGCGGTCCTCAGCGGACGAACAGCCCGCTCGTCTCGGCCGCGAGGTGGCACTGCTCGCAGCGCGCGCGCTCGGGATGGGTCGTGCGGATCTCGTCGCGGGCCGCGGGTCCTGCGTGGCACGCCTGGCAGTTCTCGCGCAGGAAGCGCGGGTGCGGCCGCACGGGCGGAGCCCAGGGGTGGTGCCGC
Organism: uncultured Planctomycetaceae bacterium; assembly: GCA_964351535.1. Taxonomy (GTDB): domain Bacteria; phylum Planctomycetota; class UBA1135; order UBA1135; genus JAUIDW01. Next base: position 6,862 of record CAYGPA010000110.1, on the reverse strand, counting down.
CGACCGCTGCGCAGGTCCTGACGCAGGCCCTCGAACGTCGTGGCGACGAAGAGCTCGTCGGTCCGACGGTAGACGTGGCACTGCACGCAGCGGCTGGCGGCGCTCAGGCCCGCCGTGAGCTCGTGGGGCGAGGGCGGCGCGAACCCGAGGTCGGGGACCGCCAGACCCTGTTCGTTGTGGCAGGCGATGCAATCCGCGCCCACCGGCGCGTGAGGGATCACCGGGGGCGCACCGTCGTAGGCGCGCCGCGCCGCGCGCACCGCGGCGGGAGAGCGGGCCTCGGCTCCCTGGGCCACGCCGCGAGGAGCGAGCCCCGACCCAAGGACGGCCAGCCCGACGACCGCGGTCGCCGCCCCCGCGAGCCCGGCCCAGCGGCTCGTCACGACGGCCCTCCGACCAGCTCGATGCGCACGGCCGACTTCTTGTAGTCGGGCTCCTTGCTCAGGTTGTCCATGGCGTCGAGCGTGAGCTCGTTGACCAGGTGGTGCTCGTCGAAGAAGGGCACGAACAGGCTGCCGCGCGGCGGCTTGCCGCGGCCGTCGACGCGCGCCGGCAGCTCGATGCTGCCCCGGCGCGACGCGACGCGCACGCGGTCGCCGTCCTTGATCCCGAGCTCCGAAGCGTCGGAGCGGTTGATCTCCACGTAGGCCTCGGGCACGGCCTGGTGCAGCTCGCGAACACGGCGCGTCATCGAGCCGGTGTGCCAGTGCTCGAGGACGCGCCCCGTGCTGAGCCAGAAGGGAAACTCCTCGTCGGGCACCTCCGCCGGCGGATGCCACGGGCGCAACCAGATCGCGGCGCGCTCGCCGTAGCTCTTGGCCTTGTAGAAGTGCACCCCCTCGTCCTTCTTCACGTACGGGTCGAAGCCCGCGGCGTAGCGGTAGCGCGTCTCGACGCCCTCGACGACGGGCCACATCTTGCCGGGCGTCTCGCGCAGCTCCTGGTAGCTGGCCAGGTCCTTGCCGAGCCCCAGTCCGAAGCTGCGGTACTCCTCGTACATCGGCTCGTGCCAGTCGCCTTCCCAGGGGAAGAGGTGGCCCATGCCCATGCGCTTGGCGACCTCGATGATCTGCCAGGCGTCCTCGCGAGCCTCGCCCGGAGGCTCGACCATCTTGTTCCAGTGCTGCGTGCGGCGCTCGGAGTTGCCGAACATGCCCTCGCGCTCGACCCAGGCCGCCGACGGCAAGATCAGATCGGCGACGTCGGTGGTCGGCGTGGGATAGATGTCCGAGACGACGACGAACGTCCCGTCGCCGGGCTTGCGCTGGAAGCGCGAGAGGTTCGGCATCGACACCCAGGGGTTGGTCACCTGGATCCACATCGCCTTGACGTCGCCGCGCGACAGCGCGCGGAACATGTCGACGGCGTGGTAGCCGGGCTTCGGATCGATCGTGCCGGGCTCGAGGCCCCAGATCTCCTCGGCGCGCGCGCGGTGCTCGGGCACGGTCACGACCATGTCCGCCGGCAGGCGGTGGGCCAGCGTTCCGACCTCGCGCGCCGTTCCGCAGGCCGACGGTTGCCCGGTCAGGCTGAAGGGGTTCGCTCCCGGGCGTGCGATCTTGCCCGTGACGAGGTGCAGGTCGGTGATCAGGTTGTTCATCCACGTGCCGCGCACGTGCTGGTTGACGCCCATGCACCACAGGCTGACGGTGCCGCGGTCGCGGTCGCCGTAGATCTGGCCGAGCAGCTCGATCTGCCGCACCGGGACGCCCGAGAGCTCGGACACGCGCTCCGGCGTGTACTCCTCGAGGAACTCCACGAGCTCCTCCCACGTGGCCTCCCGGGGCTCGTCCTTGAACCCGTAGCGTTCGTTCTGCTCGCCGCCGACCCCGAAGCCGATCGTGTCGAGGTCCTCGATGCCGCGCCGCAGCACGCAGTTCTCCTCCACGAAGGCGCGGTCGACTCCGCCCCGCTTCACCAGCAGGTGCAGGATGCCGTTGGCCAGCGCCAGGTCCCCGTTGGGCTGCATCTGGACGAACATGTCCGCGTAGTCCGTCGTCGGAGTCTGGCGCGTGCCGATGTCGACGATCCGGACGCTGGGGTTCTTGCGCTTGTGCTCGAGGATGCGGCTGAAGAGCACGGGGTGCATCTCCGCCATGTTGTTCCCCCACAGCACGAAGTCGTCTCCGGCCTCGAAGTCCTCGTAGCAGCCCATGGGCTCGTCGCTGCCGAACTGCGTCATGAACCCCACGACCGCGCTGGCCATGCACAGACGAGCGTTGGGGTCGAGGTTGTTGCTGCGCATGCCCCCCTTGACCCACTTCAGCGCGGCGTAGCCGTCGAAGATGGTCCACTGTCCGGAGCCGTAGACGGCCACCGACTCCGGGCCGTGGTCGCGCAGGGCGCCGCCGAACTTCTCCGCGATCAGGTCCAGAGCGGCGTCCCACGAGATCGTCTCCAGCGTCCCGTCGGACTTGCGGCGCTGGGGTCGGACCAGGCGATCCTCGCCGTGCAGGAACCCGGGCAGGTGGTAGCCCTTGACGCACAGAAGGCCCTTGTTGACGGGGCTGGCGGGGTCTCCCTGCGCCGCGACCACGCGGCCGTCCTGCACGCCGACCAGCACGCCGCAGCCGGTTCCGCAGTAGCGGCACGGCGCCTTGTCCCAGGTCACGCTCGGGTCGTCGAGGTGCGCGTCGGCGGCACCCGAGGCCACGAGGCGCTCCGCCTCCTGCCGGTCGCGGCAGGAGAAGGCGGCGATGCCGGCGGAGGCAACGGACAGGTTCTTGAGAAGCTCTCTGCGATCCATGGTCGTCCTCCGGGCCGGTGCGTTCGCTCAGTCCTGTTGCTGCCAGGCGTGCTCGGGGCGCGCCAGGATCTCGTCCACGTACTGCCGCACCGCGTCCGCGGCGGCCACGTCGCCCGCCTCCGCCGCGTGCTCGCAGATCTCGCGCGCCTGCGGGATCAGCTCCATGTAGAAGCGCTCGGCCACCTCGTACATGCCGTGCCAGTGGGCGTAGTCCGGCGCCATCATCGACGCACCGTGGCGGGCGCGACGGCCCTCGTGGTGCCACAGGTAGAACCAGGTCCACTCGATCTCCTCGTCGAACTGCGTCGCGGTGATCAGGTCGTTGTCGCGCAGGCGCTTCATGAGCTCCGCGCCCGGCTTGGCGAACTTCTCGTTGTAGAGGATCACGAAGTCGTCGTACTGCGCGTAGAAGCCGGTGACGTAGTCGCTCGTGTGGCACACCGAGCACACTTCGCGCATGCGACCGCGCTTGGCCTGCCAGGTGTCGGCCGTGAGCTGCTCCCGCTCGGCGGGGTCGGTGGCCGTCACGACCTTGTGGTCGATATCCGTGTCCATCAGCTGGCTGATGGGCGGACGGTTCGTCCACGAGATGCGCTCCCCGGGGTCGTGAGTGACGCGCCCGCCGTTGCGGACGTTGCCGGACATGTGGCACGTCGCGCAGGTCGGTGCCTGGGTGTAGTCCTCGCCCAGCACCCAGTCGGCGGCATCGAGGTTCATGTCGTCCTTCAGGTCGCGGAAGGCCACGCCGTGCTTGGACTCCTCGTAGATCTCCTTCTGGGGGTGATCGGGACCCAGGTGGCACTTGCTGCAGTTCTCCGGCTGGCGCGCTCGACGCGGCGAGAAGTCGTGGCGGCTGTGGCAGGCCGAGCAGGCGCCCAGCGAGCCGTCCAGGTTGATGCGGCCGATCCCGGTGTTCGGCCAGGTGGACGTGTGGTAGAGCGGGCGCCCCTCGGGGTCCTTCAGCACGCGCGCGACCGCGTCGCGATTGGTCGGCTGCCCGTTCTCGTCGGGCTCCAGGTCGTCGACGGTGATGCGCCCGCCGTCGGTCGACTGCAGCGCGACCTTCGACCCGTGGCACTGCTGGCAACCCGTGGCGGCGCTCGCGAGACCGTTCACCTCGGACACGGCCATCCCCGGTGTCGGCGAGTGCGGGTTGAAGGGCGCGCGGCTGCCCTCGACCGTCTCCGCGAGGAAGTTGTCGAGCGAGTGCAGGATGCTGCCCGCCGCGGCGTGGTGGCTGCGCTCGAACTCGTCGAACACCGCCTGGTGGCACCGGCTGCAGTCGCGCGGGGTGACCACGGTGGCGATCTGCTTGCCGTAGTGCGAGAAGACGTCGATGTCGCCGGCGACGGCCTCGTGGCACTCGAAGCAGCCCACCCCCTTCTCGGCGTGCGTGCTGCCTTCCCAGTGCGCGACGAGGCCGGGCGTCGTCTGCTCGTGGCAGTCGACGCAGGCCTGGCTGCTCTCCGGGACGGATACGTGGGCCTCGCCGGAGAGCTCCGCGCTGCGGCGCGCGACCTCCATCCACTGGACGAAGACGAGCGACAGCAGGAAGAGCCCGCTCAGCGCGGCCACGATCCACTTCTTGGCGTTCAAGGACATGAGCTCTCCGTACGAGGCTGGGCGACCTGCTGGGGGTTCCGGGGCGCGACTCAGTGGGCGACGGCGGCTTCCCAGACCGTCAGGGCGACGATCGCGAGTACTCCGAGGATGCCGATCCACACGCTGAACTCGCTCTTGGGCCAGCGCTTGCGGATCTCGCCGTCGAGGAACGGCCACGCGAACATGACGAACAGGATGAACCCGCTGCTGAGCACGGCGGCCGTACCCGTGAAGAGCTTCAGCCAGCGGAAGACGACGTAGAAGAACCACTCCGGCTTGATGATCTCGGGCGTCGTCAGGGGGTCGGCCGGCGGCCCCATGGTCGCGGGCAGGACCGTCGCCAGCACCGCGAGGAGGATCATCAGCACGAGGCCGATCGAGAGCTCCGAGAGCAGGTGGTCGGGGAAGAAGTTGAAGTGCTTCGGGGCGTCCTCGTCCTCGTCCCCGAACTGGAACTCGGTCACACCCTGCAGCCGGATGATCCCGATGTGCACCGCCAGCAGGAGCACCATCGTCGTGGGCAGCACGGCCGCGTGCAGCACGAAGAAGCGCGACAGCGTGTGCTCGTTGTAGACCTCTCCACCGAGCATCATGTCGCGCATCAGGGGCCCGATCAGCGGGATGCTCTCGCTGATGTTGGCCCCCACCGTCGCGCCCCAGTAGCTCAGCTGCTCGTACACCAGGCTGTACCCGGTGAACGCGATCGTGAGCGTGCACACGAGCAGGCACATGCCCACCATCCAGTTGATCTCGCGCGGCTTGCGGTAGGCGCCCGTGAAGTACACCCGCATCTGGTGCAGGACCACCGCGGCGATCATCAGCGTGGCGGCCCACTTGTGCAGGCTGCGCAGGAACCAGCCGAAGGCCGCCTCCTCGGTGATGTAGCGCACCGATTCGTAGGCGCCCGCGGGCGAGGCCTGGTAGTAGAACGCCAGCAGGATGCCCGTGACGATCTGGACCACGAACAGGTAGGCGGGCGTGCCGCCGAGGCACCACCACCAGCGCTTGAGGTGGTTGGGGACGGGTTCGTTCGTGAATGCCTGCAGGTCGTCCCCCGAGATCGGGAGGCGCTCGCGAAACCAGGCGACGACCGACGTCATCAGGCGAGCTCTCCGGGTCGCGGATCGGCCCGAGGATCCGCCTCGGCCTCGAGGCAGGCGTCGTGTCCCGGCCGCGACAGCCCGGCTCGACGCGCAACGGTCAAGCCGGTGGTCGGTGCCAGGATGTAGAGCAGGCCGTCCTGCACGCGCAGGCGATAGCGCGGCAGGGACTGCCCGGCCTCCCCCGGAGGCCCGCCCGTGCCCCGACCGCCCGCGTCGAACACACCGTTGTGGCACGGACAGAAGAAGCGCTCGTTGTGACCCTCCCAGTGCACCTGGCAGCCGAGGTGCGGGCACGTGCTCGAGAGCGCGATGAAGTCCCGCTCCGGATCCGTGCCGGCGCCCGTGCGCGCGACCGTGACGCGTTCGCCCGTGGGCATGCGCCAGCCGACCGAGCTCCCGGGCTGGAGGCGGGCGAGCTCGGACACGAACAACCAGTCCTCGTCGCGCGGCCGTGCCGGATACAGGTAGCGCGCCGACATGGCCCCGCAGGAGCCGTACCCGAGCGCCAGGCCGGCGGCCATCGCCACGGTGCCGCTGGCCGCCAGGAACCCGCGCCGGCCCTCCGAGGCGGTCGGGCCGCCGTCCTCGACGGCTTCGCCGCGCTCGTCGTCGACTCGTTCGCTCGGGTGATCGGGCATGTTAGCGCTAGAGCTCGCGGGCCAGCATGCGGACGACGTCGAACGTGGACACGATCCCCTGCACCTTGTCGCCTTCCACGACGAGCACGCGGTGGATGGCCTCCTTGGACATGCGCTCGCACACCTCCTTGACCGACGCGTCCGGACCGACGGAGATGATGTCGTTGTTCATCCAGTCCCCGACGCTCTGCCGGCCCAGGACTCCGGGGCTGTAGTCCTCTTTGCTGAAGATCTCGTCCTCGACGCTCTCGCTCCAGGCTTCGCTCTCCTCCTCGGAGTTCGCCATCGCGAAGTCGCGGTCGGCATCCAGGCGGCCGTCCCGAACGTGCTCGCGCCGCGCGATGTCCCGCGACGAGAGGAAGCCGACCAGCCGGCCGGAGCGGTCGACGACGGGCGCCCCGCTGATGTGGTTGTCCTCGAACGTGCTGATGGCCTCCTCGATCGAGTCTTCCGTGTGGAGGAAGGCCACGTTGGACTGCATGAGATCCGAGGCTCGCAGAGCGGTGATCGTGGTCATGACGAACTCCCGTGTGGATTGTGATGAAGATGCCGGGCCGGAACCCGGCTCGGCGCGTGTCGGAGTCGCCGGCGGCGACCGCGTCGCCGTCGCTGTTCGGGGTCGGCGAATCCGAGCTCGACGGTCGCGTCGTCGTCGATCTCGCGGGCGACCGCGGGCCGATCCTGGGGCCCGGTCTCGGGCGGGAGGCCGCCGTCCGGAGCTCCCTCACGCGGCGGGGCGGCTCGCGCGGCGAGCGCACCCGTGAGCACCGCGC
>CAYGPA010000109.1:0-12250 GCA_964351535.1 uncultured Planctomycetaceae bacterium | reverse complement strand
GCCTGGGGTCCCTCAACATGCTCGGAGCGCCCGGGGGCACGCTGGAGGACGACGTGGCGACCGTCGAGCTCAACGTGGAGTGCAAGGTCGACCATCCGCTTTGCTCCATCGTGCAGCCCTACCCCGAGTTCGAGCTGAACGACATCACGCGCGAGATGGGCATCGCCGTGGCGGAGTACGACGAGTTCCCCGCGCAGTTCAACCGCGAGTCCTCGATCGAGGTGAAGGACAAGGTGGCCATCGAGAACCTGCACAAGTGGTTCCCGATCCTCGTGCGTAACCCCGGGCTGATGCCCCTCGCCCGATGCACGCTCGACAAGCGCCTGCTGCGCGCGCCGCTGCTCTGGATGTACATGCTGTACTCGGAGTGGCTCGTGACCGAGCAGAACTCGCTCTACAACCGTGCCCAGGGCCATCGAGGACCGCTGACCTGGCCCGCCGTCGACTTCAGTCGGCGCGTCGTGACGAAGGGCACCGTGCGCGTGCTGTCGCTGCTGGGAGCCAAGGTCGTGAACCGCATGGCCACGCGTCTCCAGATGGGGGACGAACGCGTCGTGGCGCACATGGACTGACGAGGGCGCCGCGTGGCGCGGAGCGCGCGAGGTCCGCGACGCGGGTCGCGGACTCAGGGCGGTGGGGCAGGCGCCGAATAGGGCTCAGCGGGTTGGTGTCGTGCGTTCCAGCAGGCTCGCCGCGCGCGCGCGGTCCCCCGTTCCGATGCCGCGCGTATCCTGGGCGAGCTGCCACGCGCGCTCGGCGTGCTCTCGGGCGCGCTCCGGCTCGCCGCGTTCGAGGTAGAGCTCGGCGAGGGTCATGTGCATCAGCGTCTCGGCCTCCGGGAACCGGGAGAAGTCCTCGCGCAGTACGGCCTCGAGGTCCGCGGCGGCCTCGGCACCCAGGGCGCCGTCCGCGGCGGCGGCGGAGACGATCCAGTCCTCGAGCGCTCCCGCGAAGAAGCGGGCTTGAGCGTGCGCGCCCCAGCCGAGCCCGGCCTCGCGCTCCGCGCTGCGCCGGTCGAGGTCCGACCCGATCCAGCCCGCGACGGTCGCCGCGACGAGCGCGGCCGCGAGGGCCAGCGGCCCGCGGTGGCGACGTGCGAAGAGCCGCGCGCGGTAGGTCCACGTGCCGGCGCGCGCGGAGACGGGCTCGTGCGCGAGGAACCGACGCAGGTCGCTCGCGAGGTGATCGGCGGAGCGGTAGCGCTCCGCGGCGTCCACCGCGAGCGCCTTGCGCGCGATGGCGCCCAGGTCGCCGTCGAGGCGAGGCGCCGAGTCGCTCGAGCGCGCCTCGCGCGCGGCGTTCTCCGCCGGCAGCTCGCCCGTGGCGAGCTCGTGCAGCAGGGCGCCCAGCGAGTACACGTCGCTCGCGGTCGTCACCGCCTCGCCGCGCAGTTGCTCGGGGCTCGCGTAGCCGGGCGTCAGCGGTGCGCGCGAGACCGCCTCGCGCACCGGCTCGGCGACGGGGTCGAGCACGCTGGCGACGCCGAAGTCGAGCAGCTTGGGGACACCCGCGCCCGTCACCATCACGTTCGAGGGCTTCAGGTCGCGGTGCACGATCAGCTTGTGGTGAGCGTACTGCACCGCCGCGAGCACCTGCAGGAAGAGCTCGAGCCGCGCGCGCAGCGGCACGCCGCGGCCCCAGCGCGTGAGCGGCACCCCCTCCACGTACTCCATGACGAGGAAGGGTCGCCCGTCCGGCAGCGTGCCCGCGTCGAGGAACGCCACGACGTGCTCGTGCTCGAGCGCCGCCAGCGTCTCGCGCTCGCGCCGGAAGCGCGCGAGAAAGGCCTCGGTGTCGAGCCCGGGGCGCAGCACCTTCAGCGCCACACGTCGCTCCGTACCGGCGCTCGCGCGCGTCGCCCGGTACACGTGGGCCATGCCGCCCGACGAGAGGTGCGCCTCGATGCGGTACGCACCGAAGACCGCGCCGCAGAGCTCCTCGGCCGGCGGCTCGTCGTCGCGCAGCTCGAGCAGCAGGTCCGTGGCCGTCCGCTCGAACTCGGCGCGGGGATGCGCGTCGGCGGCGACCAGCGCCTCGACCTCGCGGGCCAGCTTCGCATCGTCCGGGGCGCGCTCGCGCAGCACGCGCGCGCGCTGCCCGGCGTCCAGCGCAGTGGTCTCCTCGAAGAGCTCCTGCACGAGTTGCCAGCGCTTCACGGGAGCTCCTCCGTCATCGAGTTCTGGAGCCAGGCGCGCGCGAAGCGCCAGCGTCGCTTGACGGTGCGCTCGGAGACGCCGAGGCTCGCGGCCGTCTCCTCGGTCGAGCAGCCGCCGTAGAAGCGCAGCTCGACGGTGCGGGCGAGGTCGGGGTCGACGCGCTCCAGCGCCGTGAGCGCGGCGTCGAGGTCGAGCGCGAAGTCCTGCGGCTCGTTGTCCGCCGCGCGGCCGTCGAGCGTCGTCCGCCGCCGGTCGCCGCCGCGCTTCTGGGCGGCGCGGCGCCGCGCGTGCTCGGTCAGGATGCGCCGCATGCTCTGTGCCGCGAGGCCCAGGAACGCGCCGCGTTCGAGCGTCGCGGCGTTGCGGCTCCGGTGCAGGCGCAGCCAGACCTCGTGCAGCAGCGCGGTGGGCTCGAGCGTGTGGCTCTCGCGCTCGCCCTGCATCAGCGCGTCGGCCATGCGCCGCAGCTCCGCGTAGACGTCGGGGGTCCAGGTGGCCTCGGGGTTCATGGTGGACGGTACCGTGCGAGGTAGAGCGCGGGAGCGGCCCCGCGGAGGCCAGAATTCTCGCAGGAGGACCCCGCCGCGCTCGCCGACAGGCCGGAGTACGTCCTTCGGGGGCGGGGGCCGCGTCCTACTCGCGAGAAATGTGGCCCCGACGGGCGGCGCCCCGCGCTCTCGGCCGTGGAGGTGATTCGAACCATGCTGATCTCAAGACGCCAGGCGCTCTCGACCGTGGGCGCGCTCCTGTCCCTGCCCGCGTTCTCCGCCCTGACGTCCGCCGCGCCGCGAGGAGGAGCCGTGCGCGACCCGGCCGCGTTCCTCGGCGCCGTCGCGCGGGGCGAGCTCGAGCGCGTGCGCGCGATGCTGTCGGAAGACGCGACGTTCGCCCGCGCGCGGGACGAGCGCGGTCTCTCGGCGTTCGTGCTGGCCCACCTCCAGGGGCACGTCGAGGTCGCGCAGCTCCTGCGCGCGGCGGGGCTCGAGCTCGACGTGGTCGAAGCGGTGCTCGCCGAGGACTGGGAGCGCTTCCAGGAGCTCGCGCAGGCGCGTCCCGAGGACCTCGCGCGCGCGCACCCGATCGGCGGCACGCCGCTCTACGCCGCGGCGCTGGTCGGCAGCCGCGGCTTCTGGCGCCTGCGCTCCGCGGGGTGTCCGGCCGACGCGGCGCCCGCGGGCGGCAGCGGCTTCACGCCGGCTCGCGGAGCGCTCGAGAGCGCGCGCGCGACCTGGGCGCGCATCGCCTTGACCGATCTCTGCGGCAACGGCAGCGACGTCAACGCACCGCAGCGCGAGGGCAGCTCCGTGTTGCACGCCGCCGTGCAACGGCGCGACGAGACGCTCGTGCGCCTGGCGGTCCGCAAGGGCGCCGACGTCGACGCGGTCGACGAAGGGGGACACACGCCGCGCGAGCTGGCCGCGAAGCTCGGCTGGGAGGCGGGGGAGCAGTTGCTCGCCGGGCACGCCGCGCTGCCGCGCGACGACCGCTCGTCGCGCTTCGCGCTCGACGCCAACCGCGAGCCGATCGTGCGTCCGGACCTGTCGGATGTGCCCCGGGAGCTGCAGAGTCAGGTCACGGGGAGCTCCCACGGCAATCTCCCCAGGGTGCGCGAGCTGGTCGAGGTCGACCCGCGTCGCGTCTTCTCGATCTCGACCGACGACGAGCTCGCGATCGAGGCCTCCGCGCACATGGGCAATCGCGAGCTGCTCCGCTACCACCTCGACCACGGCGCGCCGCTGTCGCTGCCGACCGCGGTCGCGCTGGGCGACCTCGAGATGGTGTCGTTCTGGCTCGAGCGCCGCCCTTCGCTCGTCCACGAGCGCGGCGCGCACGACTTCCCGGTGCTGTTCTTCGCCGTCTTCGGCGGCGGCTCGGTCGAGATGGCCGAGCGCCTGGTCCGGCACGGCGTCTCCGTCGACCAGCAGAGCGCCGGGACGACCGCGCTGCACTGGTGCGTGCGCCGCCGCGAGCACGACCTCGCGCGCTGGCTGCTCGACCGCGGTGCGGACCCCGAGGCCGTCGGCCTCCAATGGAGTCGCGACGGCGAGACGCCCCTGCAGCTCGCTCTCGCCGACGGCGACGCGAGGATGGCGGCGCTCCTCAGGCAGTCCGGCGCGCGACGCTGATGGTTCGAGTTCGGTTGTACCGTTTCGGCGCCCAAGACCTTCGGGTAGACCTGACGGCATGAACACACCGCGCGCATCCCGTGGGTTCCTCGGCGCCGCGCGCCGCGGAGCGACGGCGTGGCTCCTCCTGGCCGCGGCGGCCGCGGGACCCGTCTCCGCCGGCGAGCTCTCGATCGAGGTGCTGGAGCTCCGGCGCTCCGAGGCCGGCGACGTGGTCGAGCTGGACGTGGGCTGGCGCAACTCCTGGAGCCGCGCGCGGAACCACGACGCCGCCTGGATCGTGCTGCGGGCCGCGGGCGAGCCCCTGCGCCTCGCGCCGACGGGGCACCGAGCGGAGGGTGAAGCGGTCGTGGGCAGAGTCGTCCCGTCCGCCGACGGCGTCGGCTGCTTCGTGTCCCCCGGCGAGGAGTACCGCGGAGACGTGCGCTGGCGCCTCGCCCTGCGCCTGGCGTCGTCCTCGGAAACGCTGCAGGCGCGGGACGTGCTCGCGAGCGCCGTGGAGATGGTGTTCGTGCCTGCCGGCCCCTTCGAGCTCGGAGACGACCACCCCGGTGCCGTCGCGGAGGCCGCCTTCCACACGCTCGGTGAGGACGGCGAACCCGCGGGGCCGTATCGCGTCGAGTCCGAAGCGGCGATCGAAGTGGCGCGCACGCCGGGAGCGTTGACCTACGAGCCCGGCGAGACGCCCCAGTACCACGGCGACGGTCGGGGCCCCGTGCCGGCCGGGTTCCCCAAGGGAACGTCGGCGTTCTACGTGATGAAGTACGAGCTCCGGCAGGGCGCCTACGCGGAGTTCCTGAACGCGCTGCCGCCCGCCGTCCGCCCGCGACGCTCCGGGTTCGCTCCGGAGGGCGCCGAGGAGGCGGATACCTGCTCGATCGAGGCGATCGAGGGCTCCTTCGTCGCCCGCGCGCCCGCGCGGCCCGCGAACTTCTTGACGTGGGACGACTCCGCCGCGTTCGCGGACTGGATGGGGCTGCGTCCGCTGACCGAGCTCGAGTTCGAGAAGGCCGCGCGCGGACCGCGGCGGCCGCTGCCGCTCGACTTTCCGTGGGGGACGGACGAGCGCGATCGGCTCGCGCGCGTCGTGCGGCGCACGCGCGACCTCGCGCACTCGGGAGTCGCCGACGAGCGCGAACTCTCCGAGGCCACGCGCCCGGTGCACGGCGCTTCCTACTACTGGGTGATGGACCTCTCCGGCAGCCTGTGGGAGCGCGTCGTGTCGGCCGGGGACGCGCGCGGCCGCCAGTTCCGCGGGACGCACGGCGACGGGCGCCTCGATCCCGAGACCGGCGACGCCACGAACCCCGACTGGCCGCGCGGGGACGCGAGCGGCCGCGAGGCGCCCGGCATCGGCTACCGCGGCGGCGCCGACTACTTCGGCGGCGAGCCCAGCCTCACCAATCCCGAGAGCCGCGTGGGAGTGCGCACGTACGCGGCCTGGAACGGCGCGTTCGCGTACAAGACCTACTCGGCCCGCGCGTGCCGCACGGCACCGCCGGGCTCCTGAGGGCGCACGACTCCGTCGCGTCCGCGGTCAGGGCTCGTAGCGCGCGACCTCGGCCCGCCAGCGCTCCGCCTCCCCGTCGCGCTCCCACAATTCGTACATGCGCGCGAGTCGCCGGCAGGCCATGGCCTTGGTCTCGGCCCACAGGCGCGGGTTGTTCACGATCGCGTCGTGGGCGGCGAGCATGCGGGGCTCGGCCTCCTCGAAGCGACCCAGGCCCGCGGCGGCGGCGCTGCGCAGCAGTTCGATGTGGGGGTGGAGCGGCGACCCCGGGGAGAGGTCGTCCGCGCACAGCGCATGCCACTCCGCGAGCAGCGACTCGGCCGCGGCCCACCGCTCGCGATCGAGCAGGACCTGGGCGAGGTCGTCGTGGGCCTCGTGCCGCTTGGGGTGCAGCGGGGGGAACACGGCGCGCAGCTCCAGGACGCGGCGATAGAGGCGCTCGGCCTCCACGAGGTCCCCGCGCGCCTGGACGCGGCGCGCGAGCGCGCGCGCGGGGTTCGCGACGTCGGCGTGGTCGGGGCCGAGGGTCGCGGTCCACACGTCCATCGCGCGGTGGAAGTACCCCTCGGCCGCCTCGAGCTGCCCGCGCGCCTCGGCCAGGTAGCCGAGCTTCAGCAGGCTGTCGCCGGAGGCGGCGCAGCCGACTCCGTACACCCGCTCGCGCATCGCGAGGGACTCGCGGAAGAGCTCCTCGGCTTCGTCCAGCGCGCCGGCGCGCGCGCGGATCCCGCCCAGCTCCGCGAGCGCCGTGGCCGTGTCGCGGTGGTCGCCGAGCAGCTCGCGGCGCATCGCGAGGGCCTCGACGACGAGCGGCTCGGCCTCGGCCGGGTTCGAGTAGGCGAGGTGCGAGCCGAGCTCGAACAGCGCGTTCGCGAGGATCGGGTGCGTGCCCTCGTACACCTTGCGCTGGATCCGCAGCACCTGGCGCATGACGCTCTCGGCGTCGTCGCGGCGGTTCAGGCTCGCGTAGACGCGGCCGAGCTGGATCAGCGTCATGGCCCGCCGGGGCGTGTCCGCCTCGCCGGCCTCGTCGAGGATCTCCAGGTTCTCCTCCAGCACCTCGCGCGCCTCCTCGTCGCGGCGCAGCTCGTGGAGGTGGAAGCCCAGACCCTGGAGCACGCGCGAGATCCGCGGGTCGCGCTCGCCGAAGACGGCCCGCGCGATCTCGAGCGCGCGGCGGTCGGTCTCGAGCGCCAGCTCGAACTCGCCGGCCTCGTACTGCAGCACGCCGAGCAGGTTCAGGGTCCGCGCGACCTCCGCGCTGTCCGGACCCAGCGTCCGCTCGTAGCCCTGGAGAGCGGCCTCCAGCAGGCGCCGCGACTCCTCGCGCGCGCCCTGGCGCAGGAGCACCATGCCGAGCGAGTGCTCGCCCGTGGCGCGGTCGAGCTCCTCGATCTCGTCGGCGGGCAGGGAGTTCAGCAGTTCGAGCGACCGCCGCACGTGCCGCTCCGCGGTCTCGTAGTGCCCGAGCGTCGTGTACGTCACCCCGATCGTGCGGCGGATGGCCGCCTCGACGGCCGGCTCCTGGATCTCGCCGCCGTCGATCCCCGCCGAGGCCTGGTCGAAGAGCTCGCGGACCGTGAGCTCCTCACCCTGGGCATAGGCCGGGTCGGCCGTCGCGAGCATGTCCTGCAGGAACTTCGTGACCGCGCGCGCCTTGCGGGCCTCGCGCGCGGATCGTTCCGCGGCCGCCGAGGCTCGCGCGGCCTCCGCCTCGGCGTCGGCGCGCGCGTCGGCCTCGTCGAGTCGCGCCTGCTGCGCTTCCCCCAGCCGCGCGAGCGCCAGCGCCTCCGCGCGCGACGCGCGCACGGCCTGGGTCGTGCTGACGACCACGCCGACGAGCAGCGCGACGAACACGGCAAGGGCGGCGCCCACGAAGCCCTTGTGCCGACGCGCGAACTTCCCGATCTGGTACATCGCGCTGGGCGGCCGCGCGACGATCGGCTCGTCGCGCAGGTACCGCCCGAGGTCCGCCGAGAGCTCCGCGGCGGACGAATAGCGCCGCGCCTTGTCCTTCTCGAGCGACTTCGCGACGATCGTCTCGAGGTCGCCGCGCAGCGTGCGGTTCGTCGACGACAGCGGGCGCGGCTCGACCTCGCGGATCACCTCGATCGCCTCGTGCAGCAGCTTCTCGCCGAGGTCGTAGGGGAACGAGTTCGTCAACACCTCGTACAGCACCACGCCCAGCGCGTAGACGTCCGTGCGCGTGTCCAGGTCGTCGGGGTGCCCCGAGACCTGCTCGGGACTCATGTACGGCACCGTGCCGAGCAGCTGCCCGACGTCGGTCTGCAGCGTCGTCGTCTTGATGTCGGAGTCGGTCAGGCGCGCGACGCCGAAGTCGAGCACCTTGGGCGTTCCGTCGGACGTGACGAGGATGTTGTCGGGCTTCAGGTCGCGGTGCACGACGCCCTTCTCGTGCGCGTGCTGGACCGCGTCGCAGACGCGCTGCAGCAGCGCCACCCGGTCGCGCGTGCCGAGCCCGTCCTCGTTGGCGAACGCGGTCAGGGGGCGCCCCTCGACGAACTCCATCACGAAGAAGGGCCGCGCCTCGTCGCCCTCGCCCGCGCTGCCGGCCTCGAAGATCTGCGCGATCGACGGATGCGACAGGCGCCCGAGGATCTGCGCCTCGTGCTCGAAGCGCCGCAGCCGGCTCGGCGAGGTCAGGTCCTGGCGCAGCACCTTCAGGGCCACGGTCCGGCGCGGGTTGTCCTGCTCCGCCTCGTAGACGGCGCCCATACCGCCCTCGGCGATCTTGCGGACGACGCGATAGCGTCCGAGCCGGTGTCCCTCCAGCGAACCACTCCCCAGCGGATCGAGCATCGGCTCATCGTACGGGGCGCGTGCGAGGAGGTCGTTGTCGCGCGGCGGAATCCTCGGGGTGGCCGGGGGCGGAGCGCGCGTCACGCGTCGTCGACGCGCGGACACGCGGGCGACGAGGTGCCCGGGCGAGGCGAGCCCGGGCGCGGTCGATCGAGGCCTACCACGTCCCGACGTTGCGCCAGCGTCCGAGGCGTCCGACGACGGGCTCGATCACGCTCCAGCCGGCGCGGCGGCTCATGAGCTTCTTCATCCAGCGCGTGGATCGGAAGCCGCGGTACTTGTGCCGTACGGTCGGCTCGTAGGCCGCGAGGCGCGCGCGGTCGCCCGTGGCGACGTACTCCGCGATGGCCTCGGCGGCGAGGCGTCCGCTCATCATGGCCTGGGCGATGCCCTCGCCCGTCATGGGCTCGACCAGGCGCGCCGCCTCGCCGACGAACAGCACGTTGCCCTGAACCACGGTCTGGACGCGGTAGGAGTAGTTGATCGGGAAGCCCCGCGGCTTGTCGGCGGGCTCGGCGTCCTGCAGCACGCGGTCGAGGTACGTGTCGCGGACGTGCGCGAAGCCGTCGCGCAGCGTCTTGCCCGAGCACTGGTCGTCCTCCAGGGCCACGCCGACGTTCACGAGGTTCTCGCTCTCGGGGAAGATCCAGCCGTAGAGGGGCAGGAACACCTCGTCGTAGAACATGTACGCGGCGTGCTCCTCGACCTGTCGCCCGCGGAACCAGCCGACGAAGGCTCCGATCTTCTCGTGGTCGGGATCGCCCTCGATGAACTTGCGCGAGTGCGCGCCCGAGGCCATCACGACGGTGCGCGTCCGCAGGCGCTCGCCGCTCTTGAGCACGACCGTCGTGCCCTCGCCGTCCTCGTCGACGAGGGACTGGACCTCGACGCCCTCGCGCACTTCGACGCCCGCGCGACGCACGTGCAGCAGCATCGTGTGGTCGAGCTCGCGCCGATTCAGGACCATCATGCTGGGGCGCTTGTGGGACGCGGAGACCTCCGTGAAGATCTTCCCGCGCGGCGTCACGACGTAGGTCTGCGGGATCTGGTAGGCCTGCTCGCGCACGCGGTCGAGCAGGCCCATGTGCTCGAGGTAGCGCTGGGCCTTGCGCGTCAGCGCGCTTCCGCAGGGCTTGTCGCGCGGGAACGACGCCTTGTCGAGCAGCAGGACGCGCTCCACCCCGCGGTGCTTCAGGTGCCAGGAGGCCGAGGTCCCCGCGGGCCCCGCGCCGACCACGATCGCGTCGAAGGAGTGTGTGGACATGGGCGCGGTGTTTCTCGGCGGGGAAGAGGTCGCGCGCCCGGGCGCGGCCCGAGCGCACTCCCGGGCGCCGATGAAACCAAGGTACGCCTCCGCGAATCGGGATACCCGCACCAGCTCGGTTCCGGTGAGGCCGACCGTTCCCAGCGAGCTCGGGCCGGGGTAGGTTGGAGCCGTCGCGGGAGTCGCTCGCGGCCCAGACCCCCGAACCCCCAGGAGGCCCCAGTTGCTGACGAACAGATTCCACGTCGCCGCCGTCGCCTCCGCCCGCACCTGAGGCTCGCGCCGGGTCCCCGCGACCCGGGCGCGCCACGCCGGTCCCCGGACGACCGGCCTCCGAGGAGCGGGCGGATCCACGTCCCTGGTCCCGGTCGCTAGCTCGAACGATTCACGAGCACGCAGCCGAAACGACACAACCGGCGGCCTTCGGCCGCCTCTCGGCGCCTGCAGGCACTTTGCGAACTCCGGAGTCCTCGACGACCTTTGGAGGTCGCCTGCGGGGCCGGTGCCCGCAAGGCACCAGCAGACACCGAGCTGAGCCGCTTCGATCTACGCGTCGTGAATCGTCCGGGCTAGACCGGGCGCGCGCTCCCCGTCTACCCGTGGGTCTCGGTGGACGATCGACCCTCCTCGGGGATCGCGTGTGTCGCTCTCTCCCGCCGGGAGAGATCCCCTCTTCGGAGACACACCCATTGGATCGGAAAGAAGAGCAGGTACGGCGTCACCTGCGGGCGATGAAGCACCTGAAGACGCGCGAGGAACAGAAGGAGCTGCAGCGCCGTTCGAACGAGCGCAAGGCGGCGCGGAAGAGCGGCGGTCGCCGCGAGCGACACGAGTGGTCCGACGCCGAGGACGACCAGGAGGACTTCGAGTCGATCCGGAAGACGCCGAGGTTCCGGCGGCGGGGCCCCGTGCCGTTTCCGGGGGGCCGTCCGGGGGCGGAGTCCGTGGCGCGGGCTCCCGGGACCGACGAGGGCATCGTGCTCTCGCTCGCTCCCGGGCGCGCGCGGGTCGTCGTGGCCGGTCAGGCGCGCGACGCCACGCTGAGCGAGGAGCTTGCGCGGACCCAGAAGACGAGCCTGGCGGTCGGCGACGAGGTCGTGCTCGAGGAGCGCGGCGCCGACGGGTGGCGCGTGGTCGCCGTTCGCGAACGCCGCACGCGACTCTCGCGACCCGACCCCGCGCGGCCCGACGTCGAGCGCGTGATCGCTGCCAACGTCGACTTCGCCGTGGTCATGGTCGCCGTGTCGAACCCGCGCTTTCGCGCGCGGCTGATCGACCGCTATCTCATCGCGCTGCAGCGCGGCGGAGTCCTGCCGATCGTCTGCGCGAACAAGGCGGACCTCCTGGAGGACGTCGAGGAGCGCCGGCGCATCGAAGCGACGCTCGCCGTGCACCGCGCGGTCGGCGTGCCGGCGCTCTTCACGTCGGCAGCCACGGGCGAGGGTGTCGAGGAGCTGCGCGCGCGCGTCGACGGGGCCTGCGTGGTGCTGGTCGGACAGAGCGGCGTGGGCAAGTCCTCGCTGCTCAACGCGCTGCACCCGGAGCTCGAGCTCGAGACCGGTGCGGTGCGCTCCGGCGACGGCAAGGGGCGCCACACCACGACCCGCTCGACCCTGATCGAGCTCGGCGGGGGGACGCGCGTGATCGACACGCCGGGGGTGCGCAGCTTCGGCCTGGGCGGGATCTCGCGGGCGCAGCTCGTAGGCTACTTCCCGGAGCTCGAGGCACGGGCGGCGGTCTGTCGCTTCCGCGACTGCCTGCACGTCCGCGAGCCCTTCTGCGCGGTGCGCGCGGCGGTCGAGGCGGGCGACGTGCCGCGCGCGCGCTACGAGACGTACGCGCGCATCCTGGACACCCTCGATTGAGCCGCGGAGGTCCGGCGCGGCGACCCCGCGCCGGACCGCTCGCCGCCGGCCCGCGCGACCGCCCGCGGGCCCTGTGCCCGCGAGGCCCCGGCGAACGCAGGGTTGGGCCGTTTCGATCTACGCGTCGCGAATAGTCCGGGCTAACGTGCCGGGAACCCGCACGGAGCCACCATGAACAAGCCCGCGATCCTCCTCGGCATCCTCTCCGTCCTCCTCGCCAGCTCGCCGGAGGAGCCCGAACGTCCGCAGGAAGCCATCCAGAGTCACGTGCAAACGACCGCGGCCGGCGAGCGCATCCTGGTCGAGGAAGTCTGGCTGGACGCGCCGGTCGCGACCGTCTGGGCGGCCTACGCGACCGCGGACGGCTGGGAGTCCTGGGCCGCGCCGAAGGCCGAGGTCGACCTGCGCGTCGGCGGCACGATCCGCACGCAGTACGATCCCGCGGCGGCGATCGGTGAGCCGGGGACTCGCTGGCTGAGGGCTCGACGAGGGAGGTCCTCGCTTCCGCT
>CAYGPA010000108.1:0-12252 GCA_964351535.1 uncultured Planctomycetaceae bacterium | reverse complement strand
AGGACGAGCTGCGCAGCGAGCTCGGCTACCCGCCCCACGGCCGGCTGCTGCGCGCCGTCTTCGAGGACGAGGAGGAGGACCGCTGCCTCCATGCCGCGCGCGAGTGGGCCGACCGACTGCGCGCCGAGTTCCCCGACCAGCTCAGCGTGCTGGGCCCCGCACCCGCCCCGATCGCGTTCGTGCGCAACCGCCACCGCCACCACCTGCTCGTGAAGGCGGCGCTCGACGCCCCAGAAGCCATCGACGCCTTCGACCGCGCCCGCGCTCTGCTCTGGGAACTCGCCTCGAAGACCGCGCGGCCGCGCAGCTACGTCGACGTCGACCCGGCCAGCCTGCTCTGACCCCGGCTGGTCCGTCGGCGGTCCGCGCTACACTGCCCCGGCCATGCGCCTGATCCTCCTCCGCCACGGGATCGCCCACGACCGTCTCGACCCGGACTGTCCGCCGGACTTCGAGCGCGCGCTCACGGACCGGGGACGCGAACGGACGCGGGCCGCCGTGGAGGGGCTGCGCGCACTCGGTGTCAGGCCGGATGCGATCGCGTCGAGCGCCTTGCTGCGCGCCGTTCAGACCGCGGAGATCGCGCGCGACGTGCTGCGGCCCGCGGACGGCTCGCGCCTGACGGTCGAGGCCCTCGAGCCGTTCGGCGACGCGCGCGAGGTCCTCGCCGCCGCGCGGGAGTGCGGGTGTGAGTCGCTCCTGCTCGCGGGCCACGCCCCGAACCTGGATGGCGTCGTGGCGGCCGCACTCGGGTGGCCGCGACCGCTGACCCGGCTCAAGAAGGCCGGCGCGGCGTGCCTCGAGATCGAGGACGGGGCTCCGAGTCGGCTCGCCTGGCTCTTGCCGCCGAAGGTGCTGCGGCGCATCGCTTCCGAGGCCGCGAGAGATTAAGTAGGGGACTGTGATCTCCTCCAAATCGGACCGCATCGGCGCGATCGACCTGGGGTCGAACAGCTTCCACATGATCATCGGGCGCGTCGTCGACGGCGAACCCGTCATCATCGACCGCCTGCGCGAACAGGTGCGGCTCGCCGAGGGGCTCGACGACGACGCGCGGCTCGGTGGGGACGCGCTCGAACGCGCCCTCGACTGCTTGCGGCGGATCGGGCAGCGCCTGCAGGGCGTTCCGGGCGACCGGATCCGCGCGGTCGGCACGAACACGCTGCGCGCGGCGCACAACGCCGGCGAGGTGCTCGCCCGGGCCGAGGAGGCGCTCGGCCACTCGGTCGAGGTGATCTCCGGCCGCGAGGAAGCGCGTCTGATCTACCTCGGCGTCGCGCACAGCCTGGCCGACGACTACGGCACGCGCCTCGTCGTCGACATCGGTGGCGGCAGCACGGAGTGCATCCTCGGCACGCGCTTCGAGCCCATGGAGACCCACAGCCTCTACATGGGTTGCGTCAGCTGGTCGCGCCGCTTCTTCCCCGACGGCGCGATCACGCGCGCGAGCATGGACGAGGCCGTGCTCGCCGCGCGGCTGGAGCTGAAGCCGCTGCGGCGCGCGTTCCAGGAGTCGGGCTGGCAGGAGGCGGTCGGTGCGTCGGGTACCGTGCGGGCCGTGGCCTCGACGCTGCGCGCGGCGGGGTGGTCGCACGACGGCATCGACGTCGACGGTCTGCGGAACCTGCGCGCGCACCTCGTGGAGGTCGGCCACTGCGAGCGCCTCCAGCTCGACGGTCTCAAGGCCGAGCGCGCGCCCGTCTTCGCCGGCGGCGTGGCGATCCTGTCGGCGCTGTTCAAGAGCCTGCGCATCCAGCGCATGGCGGTCTCGTCCGGCGCGCTGCGCGAGGGGGTGCTGTACGACCTGCTCGGACGCATTCAGCACGAGGACGTGCGCGAGCGGACGATCACGACCTTCCAGGTGCGCTTCCAGGTCGAGCGCGAGCAGGCGCTGCGCGTCGAGGGCACGGCGCTCGAGCTCCTCCGGCGGGTGGGCCCGGTCTGGGAGCTCGACGCGGAGGAGGCCGAGCGCATGCTCTCGTGGGCGGCGCGCCTGCACGAGCTGGGTCTCGCCGTCTCCTACGCGCACCACAACCGTCATGGCGGCTACCTGATCGCGAACTCGGAGATGCCGGGGTTCTCCCAGGACGACCGCCGCGTGCTCGCCGCCATCGTGGCCTCCCACCGCCGCAAGGTCCGCTCCGAGGTGTTCGCGGACCTGCGCGGCAAGCAGGCGCACCTCGCCCAGCGACTGGCGATTCTGCTGCGCATCTCGGTCGTGCTGAACCGCGGGCGGCGTCGCCCCCCGCATCCGCCGACGCGCGTCGACGCGCACAAGAAGGGGCTGCGCCTCGTGTTTCCCGCCCAGTGGCGGAAGGAGCACCCCCTGACCGCGCGCGACCTGGCCTCGCACGTGGCCGCGATCGAGTCCCTGGGCGTCGCGCTGAAGCTCGTCTACCGCGACTGAGCGGCGCCGGAGGCCTCAGCCTTTCGGCGCGAGCGTCGCCAGGAGATGGTCCTGGGCGCCGAAGGGCGGGCTGCCGTTCGGGGTGCGGCGTTCGTAGGTGCCGTCGGCGCGCAGCTCCCAGGTGTGCGTGTTGTCCCGGAGGTGCACGTCCAGGCTCTCGTCGACCACGCGCTTCTTGGCCTTCTTCGACTCGATGGGGAAGGCCGCTTCGACGCGGTGGAAGAGGTTGCGCTGCATCCAGTCCGCGCTGGAGCAGTAGACCACGTCCTCGCCGCCCGCGAGGAAGTGGTAGACGCGGCTGTGCTCGAGGAAGCGGCCCACCGACGAGAGGACCTGGATGTTGTCGGACACGCCCGGAATCCCGGGGCGCAGCGAGCAGATGCCGCGCACGATGAGGTCGATGGTCACGCCGGCCTGCGAGGCGCGGTAGAGGGCGCGGATGACCTGGGGCTCGATCAGCGCGTTGACCTTGGCGCGGATCGCGGCCGGCAGGCCCTTCTCGGCGTTGCTCGTCTCCTGCTCGATCAGCTCGAGGATGCGCTCGTGCAGCGAGAACGGCGACTGGACGAGCCGGTTGAGCTGGCCGGCCTTGCCGAGTCCCGTGAGCTGCTGGAACAGGTTGTGCACGTCCTCACCGAGCAGCTCGTCGCACGAGAGGAGGCCGATGTCGGTGTACGAGCGCGCCGTGCGCAGGTGGTAGTTGCCCGTGCCCAGGTGGACGTAGCGCCGCACCCGTCCGTGCTCGCGCCGCACGATCAGCATCATCTTGGCGTGCGACTTGTAGCCGACGATGCCGTAGACGACGCGCGTGCCCGCATCCTGAAGTCGAGTGGCGATGTCGATGTTCGCCTCCTCGTCGAAACGGGCGCGCAGCTCGATGACGGCCGTGACCTCCTTGCCGTTGCGCGAGGCCTCGATCAGGGCGTCGGTGATGGGGGAGGCGCTGCCGGTGCGGTACAGCGTCAGCTTGATCGCGAGGACGTCCGGGTCCTGGGCGGCCTGGCGCACCAGGTCGACGACGGGCGAGAAGGACTCGTAGGGGTGGTGCAGCAGCACGTCGCCCTCCTGGATGGCCGCGAAGACGTCGGGCGCGACCGACCAGCCCGCGGGCAGCGCGGGCACGAAGGGCGGGTACTTCAGGTCCGGCCGATCGACGAGCTCGTACAGCACCGAGAGGCGGTGCAGGTTGACCGGACCGTCGACGCGATAGAGGTCGTCCTCGGACAGGCCGAACTGGTCCAGCAGGAACGAGGAGACCTCCGGCGGGCACGAGTCTCCGACCTCGAGCCGCACGGTCTCGCCGTAGTTGCGGCGCGGCAGCTGGCCCTTCAGCGCGCGCAGCAGGTCGTCGACCTCTTCCTCGTCGACCCACAGGTCACTGTTGCGCGTCACGCGGAACGGATAGCAACCGCGGATCTTCATCCCGGGGAACAGCCCGCCCACGTTCGCGCGCAGCACGCTGGAGAGCGTGATGAAGTTGCGCCCCTCGTCGGAGACCTCCGCCGGCAGCTCGATCAGTCGCGGAAGCAGGCGCGGCGCCTGCACGACCGCCATGCGGCTGCTGCGCCCGAACGCGTCCTTGCCGTGCAGCGAGACGACGAAGTTCAGGCTCTTGTTCAGGATCATCGGGAACGGGTGCGCGGGATCCAGGCCGACCGGCGTCAAGACCGGCAGGACCTCCCGCAGGAAGTAGGCCTTGGCCCACTTGCGCACCTTCGGCGACCACTCGTCGCGGAACAGCACCTGGATGCCCTCGCGGCGCAGCGCCGGGAGGAGCGCTTCGCGCAGCGCGGCGTACTGCTCGGCGACGAGCTCGTGGGCCACCTCGCCCACGCGCCGCAGCGTCTCGAGCGGCGACATGCCGTCGGGCCCGGGCTTGGCGACCTCGAGCTCGACCTGCTGGCTCAGGCCCGAGACGCGGATCTCGAAGAACTCGTCGAGGTTGGTCGAGCTGATCGCGAGGAAGCGCAGCCGCTCGAGCAGCGGCGTGGACTCGTCCAGCGCCTGCGCGAGCACGCGCCGGTTGAACGCGAGCAGGCTGAGCTCGCGGTTAATGAAGAGCTCGGGGGAGTCCAGCGGGCGCGCCGGGGCCGCCGAAGCTCCTCGCTTGCTCCGCTTGGAGCCCGACCCCGCGGCGGAGCGCTCCTTCGGCATCGGTTCGTTGCGAATGTCGTCGTCCACGCCCACAGGGTATCGACCCGGCCTCCGGGATCGCCCCGCGAGACCGCGGGGAGGTCCCGGAACGGGGTTTTTTGGCCTCGGCCGGGGGCCCCGCAGGCCGCTGCGAGGCCCGCGGGGTCGGCCCTTGACCGCTTCTTGACCGCCGCTTGAGGGTCGCTGAACGCCCGACTGCGATTCTCTGCCCGACGGCTGCGCAACCGCTCCTCCCTCCTCGAACGAGAGCCTCCACGTGCCGTGGAGAGGTACGCCATGAGAAACGTGACGACTCCGCGCGCGATCGCCCTGGGCCTTCTGTCCGCACTGACGCTCGGAGCCGGCTCCGCGAGCGCGCAGGTCCAGGTGGACCCCGCGCTGCCCCGCTATGCGCCCGCGCAGGGCGTGTCCGGCAGCATCAAGAGCGTGGGGTCCGACACCATGAACAACCTCATGACGCTCTGGGCGGAGAAGTTCGCCGAGTTCTACCCGAACGTCTCCGTCGAGATCGAGGGCAAGGGCTCGTCGACCGCGCCGCCCGCGCTGATCGAGGGAGCCGCGAACTTCGGGCCGATGAGCCGCGAGATGAAGGACGAGGAGATCGACGAGTTCGAGGCGGCCTTCGGCTACAAGCCCGCGCGCGTGCGGGCCGCGATCGACATGCTCGCGGTCTACGTGCACAAGGACAACCCGATCGCCCGGCGCGGCCTGAGCCTGGCCGAGGTCGACGCGATCTTCTCGAAGACCCGCAAGGGCGGCCACGCGCGGGACCTCGCGACGTGGGGCGACCTCGGCCTCACGGGCGACTGGGCCAGCAAGCCGATCAGTCTCTACGGCCGCAACGCGGCTTCGGGGACGTACGGATTCTTCAAGGAGAAGGCGCTGTTCAAGGGCGACTACAAGAACGCCGTCAAGGAGCAGCCCGGAAGCGCCTCCGTCGTCCAGGGCATCGCGAGCGATCGCTACGGCATCGGCTACAGCGGCCTCGGCTACAAGACCGCCGACGTCGTCGCGGTGCCGCTGTCGGACGAGGGCGAGTTCGTGCCGGCCACGGCCGAGCGCGTCGCGGACTATCCGCTGGCGCGCTTCCTCGTCGTCTACCTGAACCATCGACCCGGCAGCCAGCTCGACCCCCTGCGCAGCGAGTTCCTGAAGCTGATGTTCAGCGAGCAGGGACAGGAGGTCGTGGTCAAGGACGGCTACCTGCCCGTGCGCGCCCCGATCGCGACCCGCGACCTGGAGAGCGTCGGCATCGCGACCGATGCAGCCACGATGCGGGGCAGCCCGCGCTGAGCGCGTGACGTCGCCGCGGCGGCATCGGCGGCTCGGGCGGGCCCGTGACGCCCGCCCGAGCCGCAACGCGTCCGAGTCCAACAGCATGCGGGATCGCGAGAAGTCCTTCACGGGGATCGAGCGGCGGCGCTCGACGCGGGGCAGTGTGCGCGCGTTCGACGTCGTCGCGCGCACCCTGATCACCGCCGGAGGAATCGGCACGATCCTGGCCGTCGCGGGCGTGATGGTCTTTCTCGTCTGGGTCGCGCTGCCGCTCTTCCGCGGCGCGGACCTCGAGCCCACGGCGCGGCTCGCCGCACCCGCGGGCGAGGCTCCGCTGCACGTCGACGTCGACGAGTACGGCGTCCTCGGCTGGTCGCTGCAGCGCGACGGGCGCGTGCGCTGCTTCCGGCTCGACGACGGCAGCCTGCGCGCGGAGCACGATCTCGAGACGTCCGCTCCCGTCCTCGGCACCTCGTTCCCGCTCGGGGGCGCCGATGCGGCGGTGGGAACGGCGGACGGCCTCGTGCAGCTCGTCGACTTCGAGTTCGTCACCCGATTCCTGCCGGCCGAGGAGGTCCCCGCCGCCGCGCGCGAGCTCCTCGAGACCTCCGACGGCCCGGTGAACCACCTCGGCGGCGTCGTGCAGCTCACGAGCCAGGGGCAGTTCCGGCTGCAGGAGCTCGCCGTGACCCCCGGCCCGAGCGCGCGCGCCGGCGAGGGGCCCGTCCCGCTCCTGCACCACGTGCAGACGCGCCGCGGTCCGCTCGTCGTCGCGCTCGTGGGCGAGGGGCTCGAGGCGCGCCTGGTCTCCCTCCTCGGCAGCGAGAAGGAGGACTTCATGACGGGCGACGTCGTGTTCGAGTTCCGCGCGCCGACGGAGCTGCCGTTCGAGCCGCGCGCCGAGAACGCGGCCTTCCTGGCGCTGAACGGCACGGCCTCGGACGTCGTCGCGGCCTGGGCGGACGGCACGTTCCAGCGCGTGCGTCTGGCCGCCGGCGACGGCGAGGCGTTCGTCGCAGAGCGCGGCCGCCTCGTCTCCGAGGGCGCGAAGCTGACCGCGATGACGTACGTGCTGGGCGACAACACCCTCGTGTGGGGCGACTCGCTCGGACGCGTCCAGGCGGGCTTCCTGGTGCGCCTCGAGGACGGCGAGTTCCCGGGCCTGCCCGGTGCCCGGCGCGATCCGCGCGCGCGCTTCGGCCTCGCGCTCGCCAAGCAGCTCGCCGATCGCGCGGACGCGGCCGTCACGGCGCTCGCGAGCTCGCGGCGCAGCCGCCTGGTCGCGATCGGCTTCGACGACGGCGGGCTGGAGGTCGCTCAGGTCACCAACGAGGGGCGCCTCGCGAGCTACGAGCTGCCCGAGGCGCGTCCCGTGACGGCGCTCGCGATCGCTCCGAAGGAGGACTCGATCTTCGCGCTGGGCACCGACGCCGCGCACTGGCTCGCGTTCGATCCGCACCACTCCGAGGCGACGCTCGCCGCGCTCTTCACGCGCCAGTGGTACGAGGGCTATCCCGCACCCGAGCACACGTGGCAGAGCTCCAGCGGCCACACCGGCTTCGAGCCCAAGCTCGGTTTGATCCCGCTCGTCGTCGGCACGCTGAAGGCGACGTTCTACTCGATGATCTTCGGCGCGCCGCTCGCGATCCTGGCCGCCATCTACTCCAGCGAGTTCCTCTCGAAGCGCGTCAAGGGCGTGCTGAAGCCCACCGTCGAGCTGATGGCGAGCCTGCCGAGCGTCGTGCTGGGCTTCCTGGCCGCGCTGGTGTTCGCACCCTTCGTCGAGTCGATCGTCCCCGTCGCGCTGGCCGTCTTCGTCTGCGTCCCGTTCGCGTTCTTCCTCTGCGCCCACCTGTGGCAGATCCTGCCGAGCCCGTCCCAGCTGCGCTGGGTGCGCTACCGGCTGCTGATCCTGCTCGTGCCGGTCCTGCTGGGCGGCGGGATGGCGCTCTGGATCGGCCCCGTGCTCGAGCGCGCGCTCTTCGGGGGCGACCTGAAGGGCTGGTGCGCGTGGGGCCCTGACGTCGCGGGCGAGCTCCCGGAGCTCGCGAGCTCCGTGGGCGGCTGGTTCGTCCTGCTGCTGCCGTTCACGGGCGTCCTGGCGGCGGTCCTCGGCGGGCGTTCCCTCGGCCGCTGGCTGCGCGCGCAGGGGCCGCGCCTCGGCCGCTCGCGGCTCGCCGCGCTCGATCTCGCGCGCTTTCTGGTCGTCGCGGCCGCGGCGCTGCTCCTCGCGCTCGGCGCCGGGGTCCTGCTCGACGCGGCCGGGTGCGATCCGCGGGCCAGCCTGCTGGTCTGGGGCATCGACCTCTCGCCGGTCGGGACGTACGTGCAGCGCAACTCGCTGGTCGTGGGCTTCGTGATGGGCTTCGCGATCATCCCGATCATCTACACGATCGCCGACGACGCCCTGTCGGCCGTTCCCGACCACCTGCGCTCGGCGTCGCTGGGATCGGGCGCGACGCAGTGGCAGACGGCGACGCGCATCATCCTGCCGACGGCGATGAGCGGCATGTTCTCGGCGGTGATGATCGGCCTGGGACGCGCCGTCGGCGAGACGATGATCGTCCTGATGGCGACGGGCAACACGCCCATTCTCGACCTCAACGTCTTCAGCGGCTTCCGCACGCTCTCGGCCAACATCGCCGTCGAGCTGCCCGAGGCCGTGAAGGGGTCGACGCACTACCGGACGCTGTTTCTCGCGGCGCTGGTCCTCTTCGTCATGACGTTCGTCGTCAACACGGTCGCCGAGATCGTGCGCCTGCGCTTTCGCAAGAGGGCGTACCAGCTGTGACGGGTCGAGCCGCAGTCGAACCGGGCGCGACGGGCTCCGGACGCAGCGCGCGCACGCCTCGGTCGCGTCGGCAGCGCGCGGGCAGCTCGCTGTTCGCCCAGGGCGAGCCCATGATCTGGCTGACGGGCGGCGCGCTGCTCTCCTGCGTGCTGATGATCCTCGCCCTGCTCGCGTTCGTGCTGTACGCGGGGCTCTCGACGTTCTGGCCCGGTCAGGTGGAGCGCGTGCGGACGGCCGACGGCCGCGTGTACATGGGCGAGCGCGTGGCGGCGGAGACCTACCGGCCGGAGCCGGGCGCGCTCGCGGGCGCCGACGAGGTGCATCGCGGCGCGCTCGGCGAGGAGCTGTCGCGGGGGGAGGGCCTCGCGCGCAGAGTCGAGCTGCGCACCGGCAACTACCGACTGACGCAGACGCACTTCCAGTGGGTGGACCAGCACGAGATCGTGGCCGAGGACTCCCCCGAGTGGGCGCTGGTCCTGGAGCGGCTCGAGTGGGGGCGCTTCTACGGCTTTCCGATGGGCTTCGCGCGCGTCGAGTGGACCGCCGCGGACGCCGCGCCCGCCGCCGAGGTGCGCGAGCTCGCGCTCGAGCGCGCCCGCACGCTGCAGCCCGCGCTCGGCGGCGAGGCGCGCATCCTGGCCGAGGCCTGGGTCGACGGCAGCGAGCGCGAGGTCCTGCTGCCGCCCGAGCGCATCGCGGAGGCCGCGCGCGTCCTCGGCGTCGCGGAGTTCGTCCCCGGCGAGCGCGAGAGCTGGGAGCTCTTCAACCGCTTCCACGGCGACGTGCGCGAGCGCCGGCAGGCGCGCCGCGGACTGGAGAAGCACGAGACCGGTCGCGTCAACGCGCGGCAGGAGTCGGCGCGCCTGCGGATCCAGGGAGCCGAGCTGCGCCTCGGCGACGCGCTCGAGCGGCACGGAGAGGGCGCTCCGGAGACCGCTGCCGCGCGGCGGTCGGTCGCGGAGGCGCAGCGCGCCTACGACGAGGCCGCGCCCGCGATCGACGCCGAGTTCCGCTCCATCCGAGCCGAGATCGACGCCATCAACCGCGAGAACCGGCGCCTGCGGATGGTGATGGTCACGGCCGGAGAGGGGCGCAGCGCGCCCGTCGAGACCCTGGTCCAGCTGGACGAGATCGTGCGCGCCTATCCGGCGAACCAGCTCTCGTTCGGCGCCAAGCTCTCCCTGTACCTGGCGCGCTGGTGGGAGTACTTGACGGACTGGCCCCGCGAGGCGAACAGCGAGGGCGGCGTGCGACCGGCCATCTTCGGCACCGTCGCGATGACCTTCATCATGGCGCTCGCGGTCGTGCCCTTCGGCGTGCTCGCCGCCCTCTACCTGCGCGAGTACGCGAAGGCAGGCGCGGTCGTCAGCGCCGTGCGCATCGCGGTCAGCAACCTCGCCGGGGTCCCGAGCATCGTCTTCGGCGTGTTCGGGCTGGGCTTCTTCTGCTACGCGATCGGCGCGTCGGTCGACGAGCTCCTGTTTCGCGAACGCCTGCCCAACCCGACCTACGGCAAGGGCGGTCTGATGTGGGCCTCGTTCACGCTGGCGCTCCTGACCCTGCCCGTCGTGATCGTCGCGACCGAGGAGGCGCTGTCCGCGGTGCCGAACTCCATGCGCGAGGGCTCCTACGCCTGCGGCGCCAGCAAGTGGCAGACGATCCGCCGCATCGTGCTGCCGCGCGCCATGCCGGGCATCATGACCGGCACCATCCTCGCCATGGCGCGCGGCGCGGGCGAGGTCGCGCCGCTCATGCTCGTCGGCGCCGTCAAGCTGGCGCCGGAGCTGCCGGTCGACGGAACGTTTCCCTTCGTCCACCCCGAGCGCAGCTTCATGCACCTCGGCTTCCACATCTACGACCTCGGCTTCCAGAGCCAGAACTCCGAGGCCGCCAAGCCCATGGTCTTCACGACCACGCTGCTCCTCATCGCGATCATCGCGTCCCTCAACGTCGCGGCCATCTGGCTGCGCCGGCGTCTCAGCCGCAAGTTCGTCTCCAGCCAGGTCTGATCGTCGTGGAACAAGCCAAGCGAACCGAACCCAGTCGCCTCGAGGCCATCGTGGCCGGCGAGGAGGTCCCGACCGAGACGCACCCCGAGCTCGCGGACGAGGACGCCACGCTCGAGATCGAGAAGTTCAAGCTGTGGTACGGAACGAGCCAGGCGCTGTACGACGTCGACATGCGCGTTCCCACCGGCAAGGTCACGGCGCTGATCGGCCCCTCGGGCTGCGGCAAGAGCACGCTCCTGCGATCGGTGAATCGCATCAACGACCTGATCGACAGCGTGCGGGTCGGGGGCGGCATTCGCCTGTCCGGCGAGGAGATCTACGCGCGCGGCGTCGACGTGATCGAGCTGCGCAAGCGCATGGGCATGGTCTTCCAGAAGCCGAACCCCTTCCCGATGTCGATCTTCGAGAACGTCGTCTATCCGCTGCGTATCGACGGCGAGAACAAGCGCTCGGTCCTCGAGGAGGTCTGCGAGCGCTCGCTGCGCGGCGCCGCGCTGTGGGACGAGGCCAAGGATCGACTGCAGGACAACGCGCTGGGCCTGTCCGGCGGTCAGCAGCAGCGGCTCTGCATCGCGCGCGCCATCGCCGCCGAGCCCGAGGTGCTGCTGATGGACGAGCCGTGCTCGGCCCTCGACCCGATCGCCACGGGCAAGATCGAGGACCTCATCTACGAGCTGAAGGGCTCGTACACGATCCTGATGGTCACGCACAACATGCAGCAGGCCGCGCGCACCAGCGACTACACGGCATTCATGTACCTCGGCCGGCTGATCGAGTACGGCCCGACGCGGAAGATCTTCGGACGTCCGCTGCTGCGGGAGACCGAGGACTACATCACCGGACGCTTCGGATGAGGTGTCCGGTGCGGCCGCCCGTCCACTTCCCGCGTACGGATCGGTTCTGCTAGCCTGTCGCTCGAAGCCGCGTCGCGCCGGCGCGGATCGCCCCCCATGTCCGTCCACATGCAAAAGCAGCTCCAGCACGTGCGGGAGCTCCTCCTGGACCTCTCGACCGACGTCGAGCGGGCTGTGCACCGTTCCATCCAGGCCCTCGTGGGTCGCGACGAGGAGCTGGCGCGCGAGGTCGTCGAATACGACCGCAAGATCGACGACAAGGAGGTGCACCTCGAGGAGGAGGTGCTGCACGTACTGGCGCTCGAGCAGCCCGTCGCGATGGACCTGCGCTACCTCGTGTCCGTGCTCAAGGTGAACAACGACCTCGAGCGGATCGCGGACATGGCGGTCAACATCTCCGAGCAGGCGCTGCTGCTGGCCTCGAAGCCGCCCATCGACCTGGCGCCCTTCCTCAGCGAGATGGCGCAGCAGGCGGAGCGCATGCTGCGCGACGCGCTCGACTCGCTGCTCGAGCTCGACGTCGACAAGGCGCGCGACGTGCGTGCCATGGACGACCGCGTGGACGCCCAGCACCTGCGCGTGATCGAGCACGTCGAGACCACGCTGCGGACCGATCCCGAGCGCAGCTCGCAGCTCCTCCACATGCTCGCGACGTCGCGCAACCTCGAGCGCATCGCGGATCTGGCCACGAACATCGCCGAAGACGTGATCTACATGGCCCGCGGCGAGATCCTGCGGCACCAGGCGCCGACGCGCGACTGA
>CAYGPA010000107.1:0-12273 GCA_964351535.1 uncultured Planctomycetaceae bacterium | reverse complement strand
GAACGGGGTCGAAGGCGTTGGGGTTCAGCGCGAAGGGAATCGAGACCTCGCCCACGTCGACGTCGACGTCACCGAGGTGCGGGTCGTGCTCGTAGGCCACGTAGTTGCACACGTAGAGATCCACGAGCCCGTCGCGGTCGTAGTCGCCCCAGGCGACGCCGCAGGACCACGCGGCGTCGTCCACGCCGGCGCGTGCGGCGACATCCTCGAACGTGCCGTCCCCGCGGTTTCGGTAGAGCCGGTTGGGGCCGTAGTTTGTGACGTAGAGGTCGAGGTCGCCGTCCGCGTCGTAGTCGGCGAAGCTCGCTCCCATGCCGAAACCCTCGAGGTCGCCCACACCGGCTTCCGGCGTCACGTCGGTGAAGCGTCCGTCGTCGTTGCGGAAGAGCCGATTGGAGCCTCGCTCGTCGGCCGGAGCTCCGAGCGGGCCGGCGAAGCTCACGGCGTAGAGGTCCCAGTCGCCGTCTCCGTCGTAGTCGCCCCACGCCAAGCCGGACCCGGTGTCCTCCGGCAAGGCTCGGCCGCGCGGACCGGGTCCGTGCCGCATCGTCACGCCGACGGACGCCGCCACGTTGCGAAAACGGATGGGCGGGTGCTCTCCGGCCGAATCCTTGAACGTGGCCGTGATGCCCGCGGTCGGGTCCGCGAGGTCCGTCTCGCGTCCCGCCTCGATCCAGAACGCGATCGCCATCAGGACCGCCAGTCCGACGAACGTCGCGACGAGAGACGCGCGGATCTTGCGCTGTCGTCGGGACGCGGGGCGCCCGCGCCGGCCCGTCATCGGCCTCCGCCCACTGCGGAGTTCGCGCGGTTCGCACGCAGGGCGATGAGGCGCTCGGCGGAGGTCTGCAGCAGCGTCGGCTGGAGGACGCCGGAGTCGCGCTCCATGTCCGGGACGACCCGCTCGAGGAAGTCCTGTCGATAGCGGCGGAAGTTCAGGTCGGCCTCCACCGTCAGCGGGCCCTGGACGCCCTCCGGCACGCGGAAGTGGTAGGTCTGCTGGTCCGAGTAGCTCGGGAAGATCGTGCGCTGGCCTTCGCCACCGGCCTTCTTCCAGAGCTCGTGCTCGAGGAGCGGATTGCCGGCCTCGTCGAGCGGTTGCGCTTCCAGCACGAGGGTGCCCTCCTGCCGCGAGTTTCCGAGTCTGTGGTGGGCGTAGGGGTCGTCCATGATCCGCCGCGTCTCCGGATCGATGTTGCCCCACTCGGAGATCGTCCGTCCGCCGGCGTCGACCACGCGCAGGTGCACCCAGGCCCGGACGAAGTCGAGCGGTCCGGTCGTGTAGTTGTGTCCCACCTTGCGGTTGCCCACGACGATGCGCAGCGTGACCTCCTCGCCCGGGTCGACCTCCTCGGGCGCGCTGATCCCGAGCGAGACGACGGGGCCCTCGGGCCAGAGGTGCGCGATCTCGGGCAGGACCGTCTCACCCGCCATCCACTCCTTGGTCAGCCGCACTTGCTCCTCCCAGTGCGGGAGCTTCAGCACCTCGGGCATCAGCGCGTTCGTCGCGATCGTTCCGTGGTGACGGTGCGCGCCGTCCTCGGGGGAGCGCCGCGGATCCCCCGCTTCGCCCCTGCCGGGATCCCGGGAGTCGTAGACCAGTCGCATGTGGCAGTCCTGGCAGCTCAGGTCCCGATCCGGGTCGTCGGAGTGCCAGTGGCTCTGCCGCCACTCGTCGTACTGGTTCTGGCCGGGGCTGACGCCGAAGCGGTTGAGCGCCTCCGGAATGAACTGCTTGTGGCACGAGCCGCAGAATTCGGGCGAGCGCAGCAAGTTGCGGTCGTAGTCCGCCAGGTGCTGGCGCGGGTACGCGCGGATCAGGAAGTCGGAGACGGCCTTGCGCCAGCCGTCCGTGCTCTCCCACAGGTACTTCTTCGGCGGCGTGAGCACGTAGTCGGCGTTGCCGCGCTGGTCGACCTCCGAGATGCTGTGGCACACGACGCACGAGGCGCCCTCCTGCAGCCCGGGCGCCTTGTCGTCCATCATGGAGACGTCCATCGCGCCCGCGAACAGCGAGATGGGGTCGTGGCAGCCCGCGCAGTAGCGCGTCTCGGCCGGCTCGCGTTCGGCCGCGAAGTTCCTCTGGACCTGCTGGAACGGCGGGTTCATGGCCGAGTAGCGGTGCGCGCTGGGTTCCCACTCCGCCAGGATCTCCTCGTGGCAGCCCGAGGTGCCGCAGGACGCGGAGTTGGCCAGGACCTCGGGTTCGACGAACATCCCGCTCGCGGTGCGCGCGTAGGCGGGCGCGAAGATGCTGCCGCGGTACTCGTCGAACTGCTGCGCGTAGCTCGGCAGGGCGTAGTCCTCGGGCGGCGCGAACTCGGCGGGCTGCGGGCGAGAGGCCAGCGTCAGAGCCAGCGTCACCGCGCTCGCACCAGCGATCCAGCCGGCCCCGCGCACGAAGAACGAACGAACCGCGCGCGCGAACTCCGGCGTGCCGCGGGCCGCCGAGCGGCGACGGACGAGGGCGGAGAGTACGTGAGCGACGATCAAGGCCCCGGTGGCGATACCGGTCACGCGGTGCACCATGCTCCAGGCCGTGGAGAGCCTGCGCTCGAAGGCTCCCTGCCACGTCGTCACGCAGCCGCTGACGATGCAGAGGATCACGACGAGCATGAGGGCGTAGCCGAGCACGATCTCCACCGAGAGCTTCTGCCCCGACCAGGTGCGCAGGTGGTGGGCCTGATAGACCGCGTACGGCACGAGCAGCAGCGCGCCCGCGCCGGTGTGCAGGAGTAGCTGAACCTGCGCCATCGTGGAGAAGGGCGCGAGGTAGATCCACAGTCCCGTCAGGAACTCGGCTGCGAGCAGCGCGCTGACGAAGACGGCGAGGCGCGAGCGCCAGCCCTGAAGGGCGCGTTCCTCGGGGCGCAAGCGACGCGCGTCCGCTGCGCGGCGTGAGGCGGATCGTGGTTGATTGCCTCGTGGGCTTCGGTCGTCGGATTCGTGTTGCATGGTTCGTTGTCCGCGATCTGCGGTTCACCGTGAAGACAAGAATACTCTCGAGTCGTATCGTCATCGTCGGCTCGGGCGTGGACAGTTCGTTGCCTCCTACGGAGACGCGTCCGCGCGCATGGGCGGCGACCCGCGAATATCGACTACGCACTCGGTCGTACGGTGCGCTGCGATTTCCACAACGTCCCACTCGCGCGCGCGAGAACGCGCGCGAGAAGACGGTCGCAGGTGCTGACACTGACGTGCACGTCATGTCACCGCACGTGATAGAAAATGAGTTCTCTCCGATGCGCGATCCGCTCCGCAACGTCTCGGTCCGCTACAAGCTGGCCTTCGCCTTTCTCGGCGTGTGCCTGTTGGCCTTCGGAGTGGGCGGGTTCCTCGTGTCGCGTTCGGCACGCACGGCGCTCGAAGGCGAGATCCTGACGAGCCTGCACCTGCGCTCGCAGTTCCACGCGACGACGCTGGAGGGCGACCTGCGCGCCCTGAGTCGGCGCGCGCACGATTTCGCCTCCGACGGGTTCATCCGCACGCGCTTCGAGGCGCTGGACGACGCGGGCGCACGCGCGGAGTTGCGGGCGCACCTGGTCGAGAACAAGCTCCCGCTGGAGCCCGCGTTCCTCAACCTGGGGCTGGTCGATTCGTCCGGGGACCGGGTGTTCCTGGCCGTGCCGGGAGAGGAGCGCTGGGCCACGAACCTGCCGAAGGAGTCCCTGGGGCTCGCGGACTGGTTCAGCGGCCTGCTCCGACCCCTGGACGGCGAAGGGCCGCCGTCGCTCGTGATCAGCACGCCGCTCTCGAGCCTGGCGGGAGACCGGGTCCTCGGAACGCTCCTGATCCACGTCCACGCCGGGGCGTGGATCGCGGGAGCGCTGGACGCCACGCGGGGCGAGGTCGAGCGCGCGGGACCCGAGTTCGGGCTGCGGCTCTCCGACCGCGAGGGCCGAGCCCTCGAGATTCCGCTGGCCTGGGTGCGGGATCCCCCGAACATCTCGAGCCGGACCGTGCAGGACTCGCAGGAGCTGCGCATTCAGGGGCTCACGACGGAGCGCGCCTCGCGGGGCACCTCGCGCAGCGGCATCCTCTCGCAGAGCTTCCCGATCGCGCTCAACGGCTGGTCGCTCGAGACGACCCTGAACGCGCGTGAGGCCCTCGCGGCCGTCTCCGGGCTGCAGGTGCGGTTCCTGTGGGTCGGACTCGTCCTGGCGGCCGCGGCTTGCGTGCTACTGCTCTTCCCGATGCGCTTCCTGGCGCGTCCGATCCGCGAGCTGAACGAGGCCGCGCTGCACATCCGCGAGGGAGACTTCCGCGCGCGCGTAGCGGTCGACTCCGCGGACGAGGTCGGTGAGCTGTCGCGCTCCTTCAACTTGATGGCCGCGGCGATCGAGGAGCGCACGGACGAGCTACGCTCGACGGCGCGGTCGCTCGAGCAGCGCAAGAACGAGCTGCGCACGGAGCGCGATCGTCTGAACGCCGTGATCCACTCGATGCGCGATGCGCTCATCGTGCTCGACCCGGACGGGCAGCCCGAGGTCTGGAACGCCGCCGCCGAGCCCCTGCTGGCCGTCTTGCGCAACGGCGGCGTCGACCTGAGCGCCCATCGCAGGTGCCTCCAGGTCGAGCGCAACGGCAGCGGCATCACCGGCGGGCAGCAGTGCCTCGGCTGCCTCTTCGAGCCGTCGGCTCCCCCGCGCTCCTGCCTCCTCGACGCCGGTCCCTTCGTCTTCGAGGTGCACGCGACGCGTCTGGCCTCGGACGCGCGCGGGCTCTCGGGGCGCGTCCTCGTCGCGCGCGACATCACCGACCGCGTGGCGAAGGACGAGCGCGAGATCCACCAGGAGCGCCTGGCGGTGCTGGGCGAGGTCGCGGCCGTGATGGCGCACGAGCTCAACAACCCGCTCGCCGCCATCAAGATGTTCGCCCAGATGATCGGCTCGAAGCTGCCGGAGGACTCGCCGCTGCTGGAAGACGTCTCCGTGATCGAGCGCAACACGCAGGCCTGCACGCGCACGATCCGCGAGCTGCTCGACTACGCCACGGGCTCGACTCCGGAGGTCGGACCGGTCGACGTGCACGCGAGCTTGACGGAAGTCGCCAGCTTCCTGCGAGCCTTCCGGGAGCGCAAGGACACGGAGCTCGTGCTCGAGCTCGAAGCGGAGGACCCGGTCGTGGTCGGGGACGAGGTCCAGCTGCGACAGGTGTTCGTCAACCTGGTGCTCAACGCGCTGCAGGCGGTCGGCTCCGGGACGGTGAGTATCCACACCCGGCAGGAGGGATCGCACCTCGTCGTCGACGTGCGCGACACGGGACCGGGCATCGATCCCGAGCTTGGCGAGGCCGTCTTCCGGCCGTTCTTCACGAGCAAGCCGCGCGGAGTCGGCACGGGCCTGGGCCTCTCGACCGCGCGCAGGATCACCGAGATCCAGGGCGGCGGGCTGGAGCTCGTCGACGGCACCCCGGGAAACACGACGTTCCGGGTCCACCTCCTGAGAGGCACGGCATGACCCCCGCAACCACCGTGGACCTCACGCGACTGCGCGTGGTCGTCGTCGACGACGAGGCGGACATCCGCCTCGGCCTGGCGCGCCTCGCCGAGTCGGTGGGTGCGCAAGTGGAGCAGGCGGAGAACGGCCAGGTCGCGCTCGAGCTGATCGAGAGGCGTGGCGCCGACGTCGTGTTGACGGACCTGATGATGCCGAAGATGGGGGGAGCGGAGCTCCTCGCGGAGATCAAGAAGCGCTCGCCGGAGACCGAGGTCGCCATTCTCACCGGGTTCGGCACGGTGCAGTCCGCCGTGCAGTGCCTCCAGGGCGGCGCCGCGCACTTCCTCACCAAGCCCTTCGACAACGACGGTGTGGTGCAGCTCGTCGCCCGGCTGGGGCGGCTCGTCCTCGCCCGGCGTGCCTCCGCGGAAGAGCACCCTCCGACGCTGCTGGCCCGGGACGCTCGCATGAAGTCCGTGCTCGAGCTGATCGCGCGCGTGGCCCGGAGCAGCGTGGCCGTGCTGATCGAGGGCGAGAGCGGCACGGGCAAGGAGCTCGTCGCTCGCGCCATTCATCGCCAGAGCGCCGTGGCCGCGAAGCCCTTCCTCGCGGTCAACGCTGCGGCTCTGCCCGACACGCTGCTCGAGTCCGAGCTGTTCGGGCACGACCGGGGCGCGTTCAGCGGCGCCGACAAGGCTCGCGACGGTATCTTCGTCGAGGCGCGGGGGGGGACCGTGTTCCTCGACGAGGTGGCCTCGATGTCGCCGTCGTTCCAGGGCAAACTCCTGCGGGTTCTGCAGGAGAAGGTCGTACGGCGGCTCGGCGGGTCTGCGGACCGCGCTGTCGAGTTTCGCCTGCTGGCCGCCACGAACCGCGATCTCGAGTCGAAGATCCAGGAGGGCGAGTTTCGCGAGGACCTCTTCTACCGCCTGGGCGTCGTCCGCATCTTCGTCCCGCCGCTACGGGAGCGACCGGAGGACATTCCCTATCTCGCGAACCACTTCCTGCAGCGCAGCGCCGGCGTGAGTCTCGGTGGCGACGCGCCTGTTCCACGCCTGTCCCACGGGGCCCTGGGCGCGCTGCAGCAACACGACTGGCCAGGCAACGTCCGCGAGCTCGAGAACGCCATCCAGCGCTCCGTGATCGTCTGCGCGGGCGACGTGATCGAGGCCTGGCACCTGGGTCTGCAGGGCAACGGCTGGCGCAGCTCGCCCGCGCGCGGGACCGATCCGGCGGCGGCGGGCGAAGCGGACATGGACTACGCTCGCAGCAAGCAGCGCGTCGTGGAGGAGTTCCAGAGGCAGTTCGTCCACCGCGCGCTGGAAAGCGCCAAGGGCAACATCTCCCGCGCGGCCGAGGCCTGCGGCATGACGCGCGCCGCCCTGCAGCGGATCATGCGCCAGCTCGGGATCGAGCGCGAGTCCTTCCGCTGACACGAGCGGCTGCATAGCGCCGTACGCACCCGCGGGTCCGTGGACCTTCGCGCGGGCTTCTCGGACCTCCCAGGGGCCTTCCGGAGCTCGGTGCAGCGATCCCGGACCCGGCATGGATCTTGCGCTCCGCGCTGGCAGTCGCGGACGTCGACCATCGCCGCGTCGCGTCGAGACCGGACCCCCAGGAGCCCGCGCATGGAAGTCAAGAACAAGGCGACTCGCATCGACCTCTTCAGCCTGAGGACGCCGCAGATGCGCGCCTTCCACATGTCGTGGTTCGCGTTCTTCCTGTGCTTCTTCGCCTGGTTCGGCATCGCTCCCTTGATGGCGATCGTTCGCGACGAGCTGGGGCTGACCAAGGAGCAGATCGGCAACACCATCATCGCGTCGGTAGCCATCACGATCCTGGCGCGCTTCCTCATCGGCTGGCTCTGCGATCACGTCGGTCCGCGCAAGTGCTACACCGTCCTCCTGATGTTCGGCTCCCTCCCCGTGATGGGGATCGGCCTGGCGCACAGCTACGAGACCTTCCTGCTCTTCCGGCTGGGTATCGGCGTGATCGGGGCGTCCTTCGTGATCACGCAGTACCACACCTCGGTCATGTTCGCGCCCAACTGCGTGGGGACCGCCAACGCGACCAGCGCCGGGTGGGGGAACCTGGGGGGCGGGGTGACCCAGATGGTCATGCCGCTCGTGTTCGCGGCCTTCGTGGGGCTCGGGTACACGGAGCTCGTCAGCTGGCGCCTCTCCATGGTCACGGCCGGCGCGGTGTGCTTCGTGACCGGCATCGCCTACTTCTTCCTCACACAGGATCTCCCCGACGGCAACTTCAGCGACCTGCGTGCGAGGGGGGAGATGCTCGGCAAGGACAAGACCCGCGGGACCTTCCTGCTGGCGGCCAAGGCCCGCCGCGTGTGGATGTTGTTCCTGGTCTACGGGGCCTGTTTCGGGGTCGAGCTGACGATCAACAACATCGCCGCGCTGTACTACATCGACGTCTTCGGGCTCGGGTTGAAGTCGGCCGGGCTCGTGGCCGGACTCTTCGGCCTGATGAACATCTTCGCGCGCACCACGGGCGGCATCATCGGCGACAAGTTCGGGCATCGGGGCGGCCTGCGCGGGCGCGTGCGCTGGCTCTTCATCGCGCTCTTCATCGAGGGCCTCGCGCTCATGCTCTTCTCGCGCATGACGGTCCTGCCCGTGGCGATCGGCACGATGATCGTCTTCAGCCTGTTCACCCAGATGTCGGAGGGGGCCACGTACTCCGTCGTTCCGTTCGTGAACAAGAAGGCCCTGGGGTCGATCGCCGGAATCGTCGGAGCCGGGGGCAACATGGGCGCCGTGGCCGCCGGATTCCTGTTCCGGGCCGAGGGCGTCACCTGGCCGAACGCCCTGCTGATCCTGGGCTGTGTGGTGTTCGTGATCTCATTCGCGGCCCTGCTCGTGCGCTTCAGCGAGGCGGACGAGAAGGCCGCGGCCGAGGAGCCCTCCAAGGCGCTCACGGAGCGGGCGCGCATCACCCGGCGGCCGCGCTTCGAGCTGCCGCGACCGGCGACCGGAGCCCGCGTGACGCCGGTCACGCTGCTCCGCATCTACCTCGGCGTCGCGCTGGCGATCAAGGGCATCTACTTCATCCTGAACATGGACGCCCTGGAGGCGCAGCTGGGCGCCGGCTTCGGCCCCCTCCAGGACCTCGTCGCGTGGCTCGTCGTGCTGGCGCACTCCGTCGGCGGCGCGTGCCTCGCGCTGGGATTCGCGACGCGCTTCGTCGCCGGGCTCAATGCCGTGGTCGTCAGTGGAGCGGCCGTCGTCCACCTGATGGGAACGACGGGGCTCGAGTTGCTCGGTGCGAACCTGGACTTCCAGTTCGCGATGCTCGTCGTCGTCACGCTGATCGTCCTCGTCTGGCAGGGCGCGGGCGGGTTCTCGCTGGACCGTCTCGTGCGCGGAGAGCTCTCCGCAGGGCTCGCCGGAGCGCCTCCGGACGGCGCCGACGGTGCATAGAAGACGCGGCGGACCTGCATAGCGCCGTATGCGGCTCGGTCGCCCGAACGGCATTCGCGGCGCCGACAGCCGGCTTGCGCGCCTGGCACGGCCTTTGAACAGGGGCTCTCGTCCGATCCGACGGAGTACCCCGTGACGAAGAAGCCGATTCTCGAAGTGCTGCTCCTGCCCGCGCTGCTCGCGGGAGGTCCCGGCTCAGCCCTGGCGCAGGACGCACCGTCCGAGGAGACGATCGCGTTCTTCCGCCAGAACTGCATGAGCTGCCACACGATCGGCGGCGGTCGTCTCACGGGGCCCGACCTCAAGGGGGCCGCGGAGCGCGCGGACGAGGAGTGGCTCGTGGGATTCATCCTCGACCCGAAGGGCGTCATCGACAGCGGCGACCCCTACGCGGCGGAGCTCTTGCGGGAGGCCCGTGGCGTCTACATGACGCAGACTCCGGGGCTGGACCGCACGAAAGCGCAGAAGCTCGTCCAGCTGATCGTCGCCGAATCCACCAAGGAGCGCTCGGAGTTCGCCGGCCTGCAGATCAGCGACCGGCCGTTCACGCCCGCGGACGTCGTCCTGGGTCGCGAGCTCTTCGTGGGAGCCGCGGACTACGCGAACGGCGCGCCGGCCTGCATCTCGTGCCACACGGTCCAGGGGATCGGTGGGCTGGGCGGGGGACGGCTGGGACCCGACCTGACCGACGCGTACGACCGGCTCGAGGGTCGCAAGGCCCTGTCGGCCTGGCTGGGGGCGCCGCCGTCGCTCGTCATGCAGCCCGTGTTCCGGCAGCACGCGCTCGAGGGCGAAGAGGTCCTCGCGCTGGTCGCGTACCTCAAGTCGGCCGCCGAGGGCGAAGAGGACGCGCAGCCGGCGACGGCGCTGCAGTTCGTCCTGCTCGGGTTCGGCGGGGCGGCCGCGCTCCTCGTGCTCTTCGACTTCCTCTGGCGCAAGCGCTACCGCGCGACGCGCCGACCGCTGCTCAGAAAGCGTCAGCACGCCGCGATGGGATCCCACTCATGAAGAACGGTCACTCGAGGAACGGGGACAACCCCTTCATCCAGGACACGGTCGATCCGCAGACGCGCTCCTGGGAGGAGTTCTACCGCAACCGCTGGCAGCACGACAACGTCGTGCGCAGCACCCACGGCGTGAACTGCACCGGCGGGTGCTCGTGGAACATCCACACGAAGGACGGGATCGTCACCTGGGAGATGCAGGCACTCGACTACCCGGTGATCGACAAGGAGATCCCGCCCTACGAGCCGCGCGGCTGCCAGCGCGGGATCTCGTACTCCTGGTACCTCTACAGCCCGTTGCGCGTGAAGTACCCTTACATCCGCGGGGCGCTGCTCGATCTCTGGCGCGAGGCCAGGTCCGCGCACGAGGATCCCGTCGACGCCTGGGCTGCGCTGATGAGCGACCCCGTCAAGCGCGCGCGCTATCAACGGGCGCGCGGCAAGGGCGGCCTGCGGCGCGCGTCCTGGGAGACGGTGCAGGAGATCATCGCGGCCTCCGCGGTGCACACGATCAAGAAGCACGGACCGGACCGCATCGTCGGCTTCTCGCCGATTCCGGCCATGTCGATGCTCTCGTACGCGGCCGGCGCGCGGATGCTGCAGCTGATGGGGGGCGTGAACCTGTCGTTCTACGACTGGTACTGCGACCTGCCCAACGCCTCTCCGGAGACCTGGGGCGAGCAGACCGACGTGAACGAGTCGGCGGACTGGTACCACGCCAAGTTCCTGGCCGTGATGGGGGCCAACCTGAACATGACCCGCACGCCGGACGTGCACTTCGCCTGCGAGGCGCGGACGAACGGGTCCAAGATGGTCGTGTTCGCGCCGGACTTCAACCAGGTGGCGAAGTACGCCGACGAGTGGATCCCGATCAACGCGGGACAGGACGGCGCGTGGTGGATGGCGGTCAACCACGTCATCCTCAAGGAGTTCCACCACGAGCAGCAGAACCAGGGTTTCCTCGATTACACGCGCACGTACACCGACGCGCCGTTCCTCGTCGAGATCGTCCCCGGCAAGCCGGGGAGGAAAGGGCACAAGGCCACCCAGCTGCTGCGCGCCGGACGCCTGAAGGCGTACGAGGGTGAGGAGCACGGCGACTGGAAGTTCCTCCAGTGGGACCGCGGCGACAAGTGCCCGAAGATGCCCATGGGCGGCTCGGGACATCGCTGGCAGCAGAAGAAAGGGCAGTGGAACCTGCTGCCGAAGGATGGCGTGGACGGCAGCAAGATCGACGCCGCGTTGACCTTCCTCGAGGATTGCGACGAGGTCATCCAGGTCGCGCTCGACGACTTCGGCGGTGCGCGCTCGATCCTGCGCGGTGTTCCGGTGAAGCGCCTCGAGCTGGCCGACGGCGAGGTCGTCCTGGTGGCGACGGCCTACGACCTCTTGATGGCCCAGTACGGGGTTCCTCGCGGCCTGGCTGGTGACTATCCCACGAGCTTCGACGAGGACTCGACCTACACGCCGGCGTGGGCGGAGCGCTACACCGGCATGGACCGCGCGACGCTGATCCGCTTCGCGCGCGAGTGGGCCTCGACGGCCCACCACACCGGCGGCAAGTGCACGGTCATCATCGGCGCAGGGATCAATCACTGGTACCACGCCAACCTGATGTACCGCGCGG
Source organism: uncultured Planctomycetaceae bacterium (assembly GCA_964351535.1). Lineage (GTDB taxonomy): Bacteria > Planctomycetota > UBA1135 > UBA1135 > JAUIDW01. The sequence continues at coordinate 767 of CAYGPA010000107.1, read as the reverse complement.
CGATCCACGCGCTGATGTTCTGCGGCTGCGTGGGCGTCAACGGCGGCGGACTGGCGCACTACGTGGGGCAGGAGAAGCTGGCGCCGATGGAGCCCTGGTCGAGCATCGCGTTCGCGAAGGACTGGTATCCGCCTTCGCGCCTGCAGAACGCGCCCAGCTGGCACTACGTGCACTCGGATCAGTGGCGCTACGAGAAGAGCCACCGCGACTACAACAGCGTCCCCGAGGACCAACCCGAGAACAGCATCGCCGACGGGCACACGATCGATGCCAACGTGCGCGCCGTGAAGAACGGTTGGCTGCCCTTCTATCCGCAGTTCGACCGCAGCCCCGTGGACGTCGTGCACGAGGCACGCGCCGCGGGCGCCGAGGGCGAGTCCGGGGTCGTGGACCACGTCGTCTCGTCGCTGAAGGAGGGCGACCTCAAGTTCGCGATCGAGGACCCCGACGCCGAGAGCACCTGGCCGCGGCTGTGGTTCATCTGGCGCGGCAACGCGTTGATGTCCTCCGCCAAGGGGCACGAGTACTTCCTGCAGCACTACCTCGGCACGCACCACAACAACGTGTCGAAGGACATGGCGGAGGACTGTGTCAAGGACGTCGTGTGGAGGGACGAAGCCCCGACCGGGAAGATCGATCTCGTCGTCGACCTCAACTTCCGCATGGACACGTCGGCGCTCTACTCCGACATCGTCCTGCCCGCGGCCACCTGGTACGAGAAGGACGACCTCAACTCGACGGACATGCACAGCTTCATCCACCCGCTG
>CAYGPA010000106.1:0-12291 GCA_964351535.1 uncultured Planctomycetaceae bacterium | reverse complement strand
TCGTCGACGAAGGAGTTCTCGTCGTTGCGGTACCAGCGCCAGTAGCTGACGAGCGCCTCGGAGGCCTGGCTCAGGTCGAAGACGGGAGTGCGCAGCGTCGTGCCGCCGTTGTCGACGTCGCTCGAGCTCGAGCTGCCTCCGAAGTGCTGCCCGGTGACCCAGCACGTGTCCGCGGGGTCGTCCGTGTGGTCGTCGGAGGGCTGCGAGGACGTTCCGTTCGGGTCGACCCGCGTCCAGACACCGCCGGTCGCCGTGTCGCCGGGAGCGCCCGCGACCCAGCCCTGGTCGGTCTCCATGTCGTCGGCGAGGACCTCGAGCTCGACCACGCCGACGAGCGACTCGTAGACGATGGCTCCGCCGCCCGCCGGGCTGGTCCAGGTCACGCCGTCGGTCGTCTGCCCGCTGACGTACCACTCGACCTGGGCGCCGCAGGCGAGGGGCGGGAACTGGACCTCGAACACCGGTCCGCCCAGGGGGGCGAGCGCCGTCGAGACCGGCCCCGTACCGTCGTCGTAGTGGAGCATCGCCGTACCGGGCACGAGGTCTCCGGGCGTCAGCTCGTGGAGGTGGACGTCGACGGAGGACCCCGCGGGCTGGATCAGGCTGGGCACGCCGCTGTGGAACACGAAGTCGATCAAGGGCGGCCCCTCGTGCCACACGAAGAAGCCCGAGTTCAGGTCGCTGCCGAGGATCTTGCCGCTGGGCAGGTAGGGATAGCAGCTCCACAGTCCGTCGAAGGCGACGCCGTCGCTCGCGGGCCACGTGTCGAACCACGCCGTCTCGACCGGCGCCAGCGGATCGGTCGCGTCGAAGATGCGCAGGCCGCTCGTGTAGTTGGCCTGGTAGATCTTCGTGCCGTGCGTGTAGAGGTTGTGCGTGATCGCCGTGTTCCCGTTGGTGAACGAGCCCACCGGCGTCGGGCTGAAGATGTCGCTGACGTCGATGATGTAGTTGGTCGACGGGAACACGCCGTCCTCGTCCAGCTCGTCCCCCAGGTAGAAGTAGTTGCGGTCGGGCGTCAGCCAGCCCTGGTGCGAGAAGCTGTCGGAGCCGCCCGGCGAGTACACCGCGCGGGCGATCGACTGGATGTTGTTCTTGTTCGTGACGTCGATGACGTCGAGCCCGGCCGGCGCGTTCCCGTCCGTGCACGCGAAGACGACCTGCATGCCCGCGAAGGGCCCGGTGGTGTAGGTCACGACCTGCGCGTCGTGCACGTAGTGGTCGTGCCACTCGCCGACGAAGGCCGGAGCCGACGGCGTGGAGAGGTCGTAGACGCGCAGCCCGAGGTTGCTGGCGGTCGCGCCGCCTCCGGTGCGGTACAGGAAGCCGCTGACCTCGTCGATCACCACGTTGTGCGTGGCCGTCGGCCCCGGGGTCTGGACCGTGCCGACCTGCGTGACGACGCCCGCGTCGATCGCGGAGAGGTCGAAGATCTGGATGCCGCTGCCGCCCTCGCTGACGGCGTAGGCGTGGTCCTGGTAGACCTTCACGTCGTGCCACAGGCTGGACGGCGCGGGGATCGTGTTCAGGATCGTGACGTCGCCGGGGTCCGTCACCTCGAGGAACGAGATGCCGTTCGAGACGCCGACGATCGCGTACTCGCGACCGCTCGGTGAGACGTAGCCCCAGCAGTCGTTGCCCGAGCCGTGCTGCGGACCGAAGTCGGCGAGCCGCTTCCACGCGAGCAGGGTGACCCCCTGGGAGGGAAAGGACGCGATGTTGCCGACGCCTCCGCCGGTACCTCCGCCGTGGTCGGGATGCTGGGCGAGGACGGGGGCCGCCAGGAGGAACAGAGCGGAGAGAGCGCGCACGGGCGCGGCGGCGATGGACATGAAGGAGCTCCGGGGGAGGGGGCGAGACGGGCGCGAGACATCGATCCCGGGGGAGAATCGATCCAGGGGAGGTATGGATCCTAGAGGGGCTCCCCGCCTCGGCAACCGCTTCTGCGGCCGAAACCCGCGACGGATGCGGTTGACAGCTTTCGCGAACGCTCGGACGATGGCATCGCGGGCCGTCGGCGTGGCGCCCCCTTCGTAAGTTCCCAGTTGTCGAGAAGAGGTCGCGATGGTGAAGACGGGTGAAGCCTTCGGTCGGGTGGTGTGGGCGGTGGCTGCTGCGACGATGCTCGAGATGGGGGCCAGCGGTCAGTGCCCCGAGGAGCCGCTCCTCACCAACTACACGAACGGCACGCAGACGGTGTGTCCCTGCTTCGCGATCGGCGAGGAGGCGGGCGCCATCTTCGACGTGCCCGCGGCGCACTACCCGATCGAGGTCCTGCGCGTGCAGTTCCACTGGGGCTCCCAGTTCGGCGGCGCGCCCCAGAGCCTCGAGTCCGCGATCCACATCTACCCGGGCTCCCTGCCGAACCCCGGGGCACCGCAGTACTCGCTGATCGGCCCCGTGCTCTCCGACGGCTTCGTCAACGAGTTCGATCTCTCGATGTTCCCCGGCAACACCATCGTCAACTCCGGTCCGTTCACGGTGACGCTCGAGTTCGGGAACGCCAACGCGGGCGACATCTTCGCGCCGTCGATGGTCCTCGATTCGGGCTGCCAGCCCGGTAAGAACGTGATCTTCGCGGTCCCGGGGGGCTGGAACGACGCGTGCAGCCTCGGCGTCAGCGGGGACTGGTACGTCGGCCTGGTGTACCGCCGCGTGAACTGCTCCGCGGTCACGTCGTACTGCACCGGCAAGACGAACTCGCTCGGCTGCGTGCCGTTCATGACCTCGAACGGCTCTCCCAGCGCCAGCAGCACCAGCCCGTTCCAGGTCATCGGCAACGACCTGCTGCCGAGCGAGGCGGGCTTCCTGCTCTACTCGTTCAAGAAGTCGAACCTGAACTTCCACGGCGGCAAGCTCTGCGTGAAGTCGCCGGTGATGCGCCTGCTGCCCCCGAAGTCGGCCACGACGACGGGCCCCCTGCCGTGCATCGGCTTCCTGAAGCGCAACTTCAACGCCGCGATCCAGTCGGGCTCCGATCCGCTGCTGACGCCGGGCCAGGGAGTCAGCGTGCAGTGGCGCCAGCGCGACCCCGCGGATCCGGCGGGCTTCGGTGACTCGCTGACCGACGGTCTTAGATTCACGATTGCCCCGTAAGACGACCGGGAGGAACCGCAGGGCGCGGGATGCGGCGCGACTCCTCGCCGCCCCGCGCCCTTTCGTACGCGAACTGTGACGAGGCCCCTCCGCGGCACCCTGCCCGGGGGCAACAGTTCTCTTGCGCCAGAATCGCCTCCGGGCGCTCAAGGGTTCGAAACGGCCGGCTCGATCATCTCCGCGAGCCCGGGGGGCACCTGGGCTCGTGAAGAGGTGTGGACGTGAAGATCGAGAACGCTCAGCCGGTCGCGCGCAACCCGCGCGGAGACCGGCAGGACCCGGAGGTGACCCCGTGAAGAGCCTGCGACTCCCCGGCAGCGACGAAGAGCTGCCCCTGCGCGGACGCCTGCAGGGCGCGCGCAACCTGAAGAACACGACGACGCGGCTGAGCATCGTGCTCCCCACGCATCAGGAAGGGGAGCGCCTCGGCCGACTCCTGGATCGTCTGGCCAGTTACCTCGCGCGCCAGCCGTGGCGCGCCGAGGTGATCGTCGTCGACGACGGCAGCGGGGACGACACCGCGGACATCGCCGCGATGCGGCAGGGCAGGCTGAAGCAGCTGACGGTCTTGAAGCACGGCGCCCGTCGCGGGAAAGGCGCCGCGGCGCGCAGCGGCGTGCTGGTCGCACGCGGCGACTTCGTCGTCGTCTCGGACGTCGGCCTGAGCTGCCCGCTCAGCAATCTGAACAGCCTGATCGAGAGGCTCGACCTGGGTGCGGACGTCTGCGTCGTCTCGCGGCGCATCCCGGGGTCCAGCGCTCCGTTCGACGAGCCGCTGATCGCCAAGCTGACCGACACCGCGTTCCGGGCGCTGGCCAATCTGGTCGTCCCGGTGAAGGTCCAGGACATCCAGGGCGGCTTCAAGGGCTTCCGCCGCCTCGCCGCCCAGAAGATCGCGATGCGCGCGCGCATCGACGGACCGACCTACGACGTCGAGTGGCTGAAGCTCGGCGAGACCTTCGGCTTCGACGTCGTCGAGATCCCCGCCCGCATGGCCGAGTACCGTCCGGGGGAGGTCGAGGTCCGCGGGGCCTCGGCGTCGCTGCTGCGCGACCTGCTGCGCATCCGTCGCAACCTCGGCAGCGCCGAGTACGATCGGCCGCGGGGCGAGGGCTCGACGCTTTTCGACACGTCGTTCGTCAAGCTCGACCGCGAGTCGCTGGTCCGGGACTTGGGCTGACGCTCGCCGGGGCGGCGGTGGCCTCTGCAGCGGCCACCGCCGCGGTCCCGGTTCACGTCCGCGCCCTCCCGTCGGCCGGCCCCCTCGATCGGGGGTGAAGGAATCCCGACCGGGTGTGTATCGTGATCCGCGCCCCCGACTAGTCCTCCATCGAGAGGGCCGCGTGGGAGACGGAACGATCGCGATGGGCAAGAACAGCTTCGGGGTGGTCCTTGCGCTGGTGCTGGCGGCCCAGCCCGCCAGACCGGCCGGCGAGGCGCGTGCGCTCGCGGGCCGTCCGGAGCCGAGCTCCATGCCGGTTCCCGCTCCCGCTCTCGAACTGGCGCGGCAGGGCACCACCTTCGAGGAGGGGCGCGCCGCCGCCGTGGCCACGCTGGTCACGGACCTCGCCGAGCTCGCCGACTGGTGCAACGGGCAGAGCCTCTTCCTCGAGCGCAACACGATCTACGAGCTGCTGCTCGAGTTCGACCCCGATCACGACCGGGCGCGCAAGATGCTGAAGTACCGGCGGAACCGCGACGGCCAGTGGGAGCGCTCCGACACGTACCGCGAGCCGACCAACCGGGGCGAGGACGGCCTCGACGAGGTCGCGGCGCGTCGCGCGGCGATCGGTCGGCGCTTCAGCGATACCTTGCACGGGCTGCTGTCGCGGTACCGCGACGACGTCGATCGCTCCGACCGCCAGCGCGTCGAACGCGACGTGCTACGCGTGGACTCCGCCGACCCGGTGACCCGCGCGAGCCGCGGAGAGGTCCCGGCGGGCGACGCCTGGCTCCTGGCCGAGACCGTGCGCGGCCAGACGCGGCGCGTCGAGCTGCGCAGGTTCGTGGCCGAGGCGCTGGCCAACGCCCCCGAGCCGCAGGACTCACCCGTCGGACCGGCCGAGGCCGAGCTCGGCGTCGAGTGGGCGCACGTCGTCGACACCGAGGCGGTCCGCGTGCTCGGCACGGGGGAGCGCGCGGAGGTCGTGCGCGTCGCGCGGATCAACCACGCGGTGGGGGACGTCTTTCGCGCGGCGCTCGACAGCTCGACCAAGCACTACGCCGGGTACACGATCTACCTCCTCGGGGACGAGGCCGAGAAGCGCGCGTTCCTCGAGCGCCATCCGGCCGTGACGCCCGAGAATCGCGACTACCTCATGTCGCTCGTCGGCACGGGCATCCCGGGCACGGCCAACGTCGTCCAGTGGCAGGCCGATCCCCTGGCGCGTGTGGACGGCATCGTGCGCCACACGTTCGGCGGGTTCCTGCGCGACAGCTACGGGATCTCCGTCGAGCACGGCTGGGTGTGGGAGGGCGTCGGCATCTACCTGACGTGGCGCGTGCTCGGGACGCGCCTGACCTGGTACGTGCAGCCGGAGGACTACGAGCTCGACGGCGGCGTGTCGCTGCGCCCGCTGCTGCACGTGCCCGGCGCCAACTGGACCGACGAGGCCTACAAGATGCTGCGCTCCAAGAAGCGGCCCGACCTGCGCGACGTGCTCGGGCGCACCGTCTCGGAGCTGCGCGTCCAGGACATGCTGTACGCCTACGCCGTGGCCGCCTACCTGCTCGAGGGACGTCCCGGCGAGGCGCCCGGCCTGCTGCGGCGCATCGGCGAGGGCCAGGAGCCCGAGGTCGCCTTCGAGGAGGCGCTCGGCATCGATCTCGACGAGCTTCCGGACCGCATCGTCCGCTGGCTCAGTGAACGCCGCTGAACTCGACCACCCCGCTGAACTCGACCCAAACGCCGCCTCCCCCGAATCGAATCATGACGGTCTCGACGCTCCTGCTCTCCGCTCTCTCGATCCTGTTCGGGCCCGTTGCGGGTGTCGGAGCCGGCCCGGCCGGCGAACAGGTCGTGCACTGGCGCGATCGCGAGTACGAGGTGAACAAGCTGCCGGCCAGGATCCCGGCCGCGGCGCGCGAAGCCGTCGCGGCGTGGCGCCGCTGGGCCGGCGAGGCCGAGTACGGTCTGCACCTGACGCACGACGGCACCGTGCTCGTCGTCGGCCCCGTCGATCCCGACGACGTCAAGGACCAGCTCGAGCTCGTCGAGCGCGTCCGCAAGAAGGTCGACGAGGAGGTTCCCGCGCCCGACCGCAGCGCCGCGCCTCCCGCGACCGCGGGCCTCGGCGGCGAAGCGGGCGACGCACTGCCGGAGGACCCCGGCGGCCCGCTGCCCGAGGACCCCGGCGGACCGCTGCCGGAGGATCCCGGCGTCGACCTCGGGACGACGACCGTCGCGGCGCCCGGCCCCAGCGTGTACGGCGCCGAGGCGCTCGAGCCGGACACCGCCACCGCCGTCCTCTTCATCGTGCGCAACGAGTCGCAGTACGGAGACCTCGTCGACGCGCTCGTCGAGCGCCACGCCTACCTCGACGAGTGGGCCGCCGACACGCGCGAGAACCCGGGATTCGTGCTGGGCTACCCGCTGACGGCCGCCTACGTCGTCCAGGCCGCGGGGCAGGAGGAGTTCGACCCGAAGAACGAGCTCGTCAACCGCACCGCGCGGCTGCTCTTGCTGCGCCGCTTCGGCGAGCTGCCGAACTGGGTCGTGCACGGCTGGGCCTGGCACGTCGAGATCGCGCTGCGCAAGTCGGTCTACGTCTTCCCGTACCGCAACGAGTTCGTGTTCGTCACCGAGCACACCGACTGGGACAAGGACCTGCGCAACCGCTTCCGCGAGCGCGACCGGCCCCTGCGCATGGACGAGTTCGCGTCCTGGCGGCGCGGCGCCTACAGCGACTCCCACGCGCGCGTCGCGTGGGGCGTGATCGAGTTCCTCGCCCGCCACCACCAGGACGCCCTGTCGCCGTTCCTCGAGCGCCTGCGCGTCGTCCGCGACCGCGAGAGCCGCATCGACAAGGGCGACGGCACGTGGGTCCGCGACCGCGACTACGAGGTCCCGATGGCGACGCAGGAGAGCCTGCTGAAGGAGCTCGTCGGCCCCGACGTCCTCGAACGGCTCGTCGAGTTCTTCATCGAGGGCGACGACTACCGCCCGCCGAAGGCGAAGCGGCGCTGACGCCCCGTCCCGCCCGGTCGTCACCGCACCGCGGCGTGCAGCGCCGACGGGCGGGGGCTCCGGCCTCAGCCGTTCGGGTTCGGCGCCATCGCGACGAGCAGCACGGCGCGCTCGTCCGAGTCGTTGCGGACTCCGTGGTCCTCGTCCGGCCGGGAGAAGGCCAGGTGACCGGGCTCGAGCGTGCGTTCCTCGTCACCGATCCGCGCGGTCACGCGCCCCTCGAGGACGAAGTAGAACTTCGTGGCGCCCGCGTGGGCGTGGGGCTTCTGAGCCTGGCCCGGCTCGAGGCAGTAGACGTCGCAGAACATCTGCTCGGTCTCGAAGAGGTTGACCTTGCTGAGCTTCTCCGCGGAGAAGCGCTGCACCGCGCGGGGATCGAGGAAGCTCACGCGGGCATCGTACTGCCGCCGCTTCCGCCGTCCAGCGCTCGCAAGCCGGCCGCCGGTCCGGTCTAATGCGCACGCGAAAGACATGGCGCTTCGGTCCCGAACGCGGCGCGCGAGCGGACGCGCGATTCCCTCGCTGCTGGCGTGCCTTGCGCTGGCGGCGGCTTCCGCGGCGACTCCGAGCGCCCCGGGTCTGAGCGCACCGGGCTCGAGCGCACCGGGCTCGAGCGTCCCGGGCTCGAGCGCCCCGGGTCCTCTCCGGGGCCCGCTCGTCGCGCAGGTGCCCGACGTCACCCGCGACCTGCAGCCGACGGCCGAGAAGCCCGCGGACGCGCCGGAGCCGAGCCTCGCCGCGCGTCGCGCGGAGCTCACGGTCGAGTTGTCGACGGCCCGGGGCGCCCTGGTCCAGGTCGAGCCCGGGAGCTCCGAGGCCGCGGCCCTCTCCGAGGACGTCGCCGCGCTCGAGCGCATCGGCTTCCTGCTCGACCGCCAGGAGCTGCTCGCCGACCGGCGCGACGACCTGGAAGAAGACCGCAGCAGCGTCCTCGAGCGCACCCGACTCTGGGAGGACGGCACCGCGGCGGAGGTCATCGGCTTCCTCGAGCTCGAGGCCCTGCGCGAGCAGGCGTGGACGCTCGGCCGACGCGAGCCCGTCAAGGCGGAGGCCGTCAGCGCGGCGACGCGCGGCGCGGAGCGCGCGCGCGAGGTCCTGCGCGACGCCGAGCGCAACCAGCGCCTCGCCGAGGAGCGCGCCAACGACGACGCGGATCCGGCGGAGCGCGTCGCCCGCTCGCGCGCGCGACACCGCGCGGAGCTCGCCGTGCGCGAGGCCCGCGAGGCTCTGCGCGTGGCCGAGCTGGAGCTCGAGCTCGTGTCGCTGGACCTCGGCATGCTGCGCGCGGAGACCGCGCTGCTCGACGACCAGATCGCCGCCTACGCCCAGTCCGCACCGTTCTCCAGGGACGACCTGGACAGCAAGCTCGCCGACATCAAGGCGCGTCAGGGAGAGCTGACGCGGCAGCGCGGCATGCTGGAGGCCGACCTGGCGCAGCTCGTGGAGCTCTCGACCGCGGCGCGCCGGCGGGCGGGCCAGGAGGGCCCGGGTGCGGAGCTCGCCGCGCTGGAGGACGAGACGCTCCGCCTCGAGCGACGCCTGCGTCGCCAGGAGCTCGACGTTCGCGAGCGCGAGCTGAAGCGCCTCGCGGACCTCGACCAGGTCTGGCGGCGCCGCTACCAGTTCGCGACCGGCAAGCCGGAGCCCGAGGTCTGCCGCGAGTGGTCCTCCAGCGCGGAGGAGCTGCTGTCCGGCCTGGACGAGCAGACCCGCCTCGACCGCGCCGACCTGGCCGAACTGCGCACGCGACGTCAGGAGGTCTCGGCCACGCTCGCGGACGCGGACCCCGGCGACCTCGAGCAGACCTCGGCGCTGCGCGTCCGGATCGACGCGCTCGAGGAGCTCATCGACGTCTACGAGGCCGACCTGGACCGCATGGCGCGCTCGCGGCTGGTCGTCGAGCGCTTCCTCGGGACCCTGCGCGACGAGACGGCGACGTTCTCGCCGACCGAGGCCTTCGACTGGGTCGGCGACTCGTTGAGCCGCATCTGGCAGTACGAGATCCACTCGGTCGACGACAAGTCGATCCGCGTGCGCACGGTCGTCACCGGCATCCTGCTGCTGGCGCTGGGCGTGTGGGTCTCGCGCCTCCTGAGCAGCTACCTGTTCCACAGCCTGCTGCGGCGCATGGGGATGAACGAGGGCGCGGCGGCGGCCATCCGCTCGCTGGCCTTCTACCTGCTGGCGCTGTCGTTCGGTCTGTTCGCGCTGCGCGTCGTCGAGGTGCCGCTGACGGTGTTCACGCTGCTCGGCGGCGCGCTGGCCATCGGCGTCGGCTTCGGTAGCCAGAACCTCGTCAACAACTTCCTGAGCGGCCTGATCCTCCTGATCGAGCGACCCGTGCGCGTCGGGGACCTGGTCGAGGTCGGGGGGCTGTACGGCAACGTGCTCAACATCGGCGCGCGCAGCACGTCCGTGCGCACCGGCGACAACGTCGACATCATCGTCCCGAACTCGAGCTTCCTCGAGAACAACGTCGTCAACTGGACCCTCGGCGACGACACGGTCCGGGTCCACGTCGAGGTCGGCGTGGCCTACGGATCGCCCGTGCGCGAGGTGCAGAAGCTCCTGATCAAGGCCACCGAGGAGCACGGCAAGGTCCAGCGCCACCCCGCGCCGTTCGTGCTGTTCCGCTCGTTCGGGGACAACGCCTTGATCTTCGAGCTGCACTTCTGGACGCGCATCCGCCGTCTGATGGACCGCAAGCGCATCGAGAGCGACATGCGCTTCCGCGTCGAGCGCCTCTTCCGCGATGGCGGCATCGTGATCGCCTTCCCGCAGCGCGACGTGCACCTGGACGCGGCCGGCCCGGTCCGCGTGCAGGTCGTGCCGCCGCCACCCGCCGACGCATACGAGGAGCCCTACGGATGAGCGAGACCGTGCGCATGTTGACGCTGGCGGCGCGCGGTGTCGTCGCGTTCCTGACCTCGGTGCTCTGCGCGCTGCCCGCATTCGCCGAGGAGGGCACTGGACCCGCGCAGGACGGCGCGGTCGTCGCGAAGCGTCCGCCCAACATCGTGCTGGTGCTCGTGGACGACCTGCGCTGGGACGCGGTGGGGCCGGAGCGGCCCGTCGACCTGAACACGCCGCACCTCGATCGCCTGCGCGCGGAAGGAGCGCGTTTCGAGAACGCCTTCGTTCCGACGTCCATGTGCTGCCCGAGCCGCGCGAGCCTCTTGACGGGCAAGTACCCGCACGAGACCGGCGTCCACTCGAACCGCGCCGGAGAGGACTTCCACGAGCGGAACGCGACCTTCCCCGAGCGCCTGCAGGCGCGGGGCTACGAGACGGCCTGTGTCGGCAAGTGGCACATCCCGCGCGACCCGCCCGGCCCGCGACCGGGGTTCGACCACTGGGTCGGTTTCGAGGATCAAGGCGAGTACTTCGAGCAGGAGCTCGACGTCGACGGCGAGCTCCTCCCCACGCGCGGCCACAGCGCGGACGCGCTGACCGAGCGCGCCGTCCAGTGGCTCGCGCAGCCGCGCGAGAAGCCCTGCTTCCTCCTGCTCTCCTTCAAGAACTGCCACCTGCCGTTCGTGCCCCCGGCGCGGCACCGCGGTCTCCTGGCCGACGCGCCTCTGGCCTGGCCGCCGAGCTTCCTGCAGGAACCCGCGGACCTGATCCCGACGGCGCGCGAAGCGCGCCTCTCCAACCGCAACCGCGCCCCGCACGCGCACCCGGAGGAGTACCTCGACGTCGTGCGAGCGTACTGGGAGCTCCTGCCCAGCGTGGACGAGGGCGTCGGCCGCGTGCTGGACGTGCTGGAAGGCCAGGGCGTGCTCGACGACACGCTCTTCGTGTTCACGAGCGACAACGGCTACATGCTGGGCGAGCACGGCCTGACGCAGAAGCAGCTCTCCTACGAGCCGTCGATCCGCGTGCCGCTGATCGTCCGCTACCCCGCGCTGGTGCCGGCCGGCTCGGCGCGCGAGGAGCTGGTCCTGAACGTCGACCTGTGCGCGACCGTGCTCGACCTCGCCGGCGCCGAGGCGCTCGACGGCCAGCGCGGCCGCAGTCTGCTCGACGGCTGGCGCGGCTCGACGCAGCCGTGGCGCCGCGACTTCCTGTACATGGCGCCCTGGACCCGCGAGGACCCGGAGTTTCGCGAGCTCGCGGTGCGCGACGCGCGCTGGAAGTACGTGCGCGTGGCGTCGCGGGCCGGTGTCGAGGAGCGCCTCTTCGACCTCGAGCTGGATCCCGAGGAGGTCGTCGACCTGTCGAACGACGTCGAGCACGAGGCCGAGCTCGAGCGCCTGCGCGAGCGGATGGCCGCGCTGCGCGAGGAGCTCGCCGTACCCTCGGCCTGGTAGGCGAATGGGCCGCGGGCGAACGAGTCAGCCCAGGACGAGTCGCACGGCCTCCTCGGGCGTCGCGGCGCGGAGGATCGGTAGGTCGACTTTCCACGTCTCTAGCCCGAACTACTCACGAGCACGCAGCCGAAACGACACAACCGGCGGCCTTCGGCCGCCTCTCGGCGCCTGCCGGCACTTTGCGAACGCCGGCGTCCTCAACGACCTGGAGAGGTCGCCTGCGGGGCCGGCGCCCGCAAAGCACCGGCAGGCACCGAGTTGAGCCGTTTCGATCTACGCGTCATGAATAGTCCGGGCTAGGCCCACGACGCGCTTCCCGCGCTTCAGCGCGAACGCGATCTCCGAGAGCGTCCCGTGGGACCCCGCGATCGCCACGAAGCACTCGGCGGTGTTCGCGATCACCGCGTTGCGCGCGTCGCCCATGCCCGTCGCGATCGCGATGCCGACGTGCGGGTTGGCGTCCTCGGGCCGCGCGCCGGGCAACACGCCCACGACGAGACCCCCGCCTTCGGCGGCGCCGCGCGAGGCGGCCTCCATCACGCCGCCCAGGCCGCCGGTGAGGACGGCGCAGCCGGCCGCCGCGAGCCCGTGTCCGACGCGCCGTGCGCGCTCCGCGACCTCGGCGTCGCACTCTCCCGCACCGAGGACGGCTACGATACGCATGTGCGGATGCTACACCCGAAGCGGAGGATCCACCCG
>CAYGPA010000105.1:0-12386 GCA_964351535.1 uncultured Planctomycetaceae bacterium | reverse complement strand
GCGGCAAGAGCTACCGCGAGGATCAGATCGAGTACCGCGAAGAGCTCGCCGAGTGGCAGAAGGCCATCGCCGAGAAGGAGAAGGAGCTCGAGGACGACTTCAAGAAGGCCAAGAAGGACCGCGAGAAGGAGATCGAGAAGGCCAAGGAGAAGGACAAGGAGCACAAGGAGAAGCGCTACAAGGAGGACAAGAAGCCCACGCCTCCGCGCTTCGACGCCGACAAGGAAGTGCTCGCCAAGGTCGCCAACGGCGAGATCCCGCTGGTCGTCGAGGTGCACCGCGCCGCGGAGATCCGCGAGCTGCTGACGAGCCTCGAGAAGTTCCCCCGCGTGCGCACGATCCTCGCCGGCGCGACCGAGGCGCTGCCGCTCGCCGAGGAGCTGGCCGAGCGCGACGTGTCGGTCATCGTCTGGCCCGTGCCGCGCGGCAAGTGGAAGTCCGACGCCTACGAGGGCACGGACCCCGCGCTGGCCGGCAAGCTGCACGCGGCCGGCGTGCGCGTGCTGCTCGGCAGCGGCGGCCAGGCCGGGCTCGCTTCGCGCGACCTGCCGCTGCTCGCGGCCCTGGCGGTCGGGCACGGCCTCGACTCCGAGGCCGCCTTCGAGGCCCTGACCATCGGTGCGGCGCGCGCCTTCGACGCCGCCGATCGCCTCGGCACGGTCGAGCGCGGCAAGGAAGCCGACCTGCTCGTGCTCGACGGGGACCCGCTCACGCTCGACGGCCGCGTGCGTCACGCGATCTGCGCCGGCGAAGTCGTCTACTCCGCGGAGGAGAACTGATGCGCACTTCCTGGATGACGGCGACCGCCCTGCGGGTCGGCGCCGCGGCCCTGGCCGTGACCGCCGCCGCGCAGCTCGCGGCCGCCTCGGACTCCTTCGCCGTTCGCGGCGCTCGAGTCGTCGTGGGGGACGGCGAGGTCGTCGAGAACGGCGTCGTCTGGATCGAGAACGGCAAGATCCGGGCGGCCGGCGCCGACGTGCAGGTCCCCGACGGCACGCCGATCGTCGAGCACGAAGGCTTCGTCACGGCGGGGCTGATCGCCTTCGGCGCGAGCGACGGGCTGCGAGGCGAGACGCACGACTCGACGCGCAGCCTGATGCCCGCGGCCCGCGTGGCGGACGCCGTGGACCTCTCGGACCGCAGCTTCGACGCGCTGTGCCGCGCCGGGATCACCACGGTCGTGCTGACGCCCTCCAGCATGTCGGTGGTCGGCGGCTCGACCGCCGTCGTGAAGACCTCCGGCAGCCGCATGCTGACGCGGGACGGGCACCTGTCGCTCTCCTTCTCCAGCTCGGCCCTCGACCGCGAGCGCTTCCCGACCAGCTACGGAGCCGCCGTGGCCGAGCTCGACCGCCTCACCGCGGCCGGCGAGGGGCGCTTCGCGCAGGTCGCCGGCGGCTCGCTGCCCGTGCTCATGCAGGTGTCGGCGCGCCACCACGTGCTGCGCGCGACCGAGTTCGCGAAGCGACACGGGGCCCGCGGCGCCGTGATGGGCGGAGCGCTGACCGGCGAGCTCGCCGAGCAGATCGCGGCCGCGAACCTCGCGGCGATCGTCGTGCCGATGATGCCCGGCCAGTCGACGCGCTCGCTCGAGGCCGCGCTCGCGCTGAAGGCGTCGAACGTGCCGGTCGCCTTCTCCGCGAGCACGCCCGGCTACCATCCCGACGTGCTGCGGCTCACCGCGGCGATGTGCGTGCGCGAGGGGCTCGCGCAGGACGCCGCCTGGGCCATGTTGACTCGCGACGCGGCGCAGATCGCCGGCGTCGACGGATCGGTCGGAACGATCGCCGCCGGGCGCGACGCCGACCTCGTGCTCTGGAGCGGCAACCCGCTCGAGCTCTCCAGTACCGTCGTGGCCGTCTACGTCGACGGCGTGGCCGCTTCGGCCGTTTCTAGCGACGGCGCGTCCGCCGTCGGAGGTGATCGATGATTCTCGCCGCGCTGGTCCTGATCTGGACCGCACCTCTCGCGTCGGCTGTGCCGGCGCAGGAGGAGAACGACTGGACGGTCTGGGCCGAACGGGTCCACACCGCCTCCGGCAACACGCTGGAGGGGGCGCTCGTCCAGGTGACCGACGGCGTGATCTCCGCCGTGACGCCGATGGCGAAGCCGCCGCGCCAGGTGGCGCTGCGCGCCGCGGCGCTCACGCCGGGCATGCTCGACGCCAGCATCCGGCTCACCCCCGGCTCCAGCGCCGTCGAGCAGTCCCGCGAGCAGGTCGCGGACCAGTCGATGGTCGACGCGATCGACCCGCTCGACCTGCGCTGGATCGCTCAGGCGCGCCGCGGAGTGACCGCGGGCGTCGTGTGCCCGCCGGACTTCGCCGTGATCGGCGGGATGGGCGCGGTCCTGAAGACCGCCGGCCCGCTCGACGGGCGCGTCGTCGCCGAGGACGTCTGCCTGCGCGGCTCGATGGGCGAGCAGCCCAGCTCGGGCAACAACATGGGCTTCGGCGTCCCGAGCAACTTCTACGTGCGCCGCCCGACGACGCGCATGGGCGTCGAGTGGGTGTGGCGCAAGTCGCTGTACGAGGCGTACTACAGCCGCGGCGACTCCGACCGCGCCTTCGACGGCAGCGACGTGCTGAACCAGGCGCTCGACGGCGGGATTCCCGTGTCGATCCAGGCCTGGACGACGCAGGACATTCGCACCGCGGTCTTCCTCAAGGAGGAGATGGCGCGCGAGGGTCTGGGCGAGCTCGAGCTGATCGTCGACGCCGCCGCCGAGGCCTGGCGCGAGCCGGACCTGCTCGTGCGCGTGGGCGCGGCCGTCGTGCTGCCGCCGTTCACCGCGAGCGGGCGCACGACCGAGGGCGCGCTGCTGCCCCTCGAGTGCCCCAAGGAGCTGCACGACCTCGGCATCCCGATCGCGCTCTCCGCTCACGGGGACAGCTCGACCAGCGGCAACCTCGCCCGCCAGGCGGGCCTCGCCATGCGCGGCGGACTGTCCTTCGACGCCGCGCTCGAAGCCGTCACGATCGCGCCCGCCCGCATGTACGGCGTGGACGATCGCCTCGGCAGCATCGAGGTCGGCAAGGACGCGGACCTCGTTCTCTGGAACGGTCCGCCCTTCGAGTCCACGTCGCGCGTCGTGGGCGTGCTCGTTCAGGGCGAGCTGATCGTCGACCCGCGTCCCGCCGCCGACCAACAAGACCAGTAACTCCACCGGACATCGCAAAGAACATGGCTCTCCAATTGCAGATGAAGACGATTCGCAAAGCGCTCCTCGCTGCCCTCGTCGCTCCGGTTCTGACCGGAGTGGCGGGTGCTTTCGACACCCAGACCGACGGCAAGGTCGTGATCAAGGCCGGCCGCGTCATCACGCAGGCCGGTGAGGTCCTCGAGAACGGCGTGATCGTGATCGAGGGCGGCCGCATCACGGCCGTCGGCACCGACGTCGAGGGTCCCTGGGACGCCGAGGTCATCGACAAGCCCGACCTGACGGCCTTCCCCGGCTTCGTCGACGCGCACACCAGCCGCGGCATGGACCGGCCGAACGAGAGCGTCGACGTGACGCCCTTCCTCGACATCGCCGACTCCATCGACCCGGTCAACTTCTTCTTCGAGGACTGCCTGCGCCAGGGCATCACGACGATCAACGTGCAGCACGGGCGCGACTGCGTCATCGGCGCGCAGGGGATGGTCGTGAAGCCCCACGGCATGACCGTCGAGGAGATGCTGGTCCGGCCGCGCTCGGGCGTGAAGGTCTCCGCCGCCGCGAAGAGCGGCAAGTCGCAGGCGACCCAGCTGCAGACGCTGCGCCAGACCTTCGACGACCTCCGGCGCGAGCTGGAGGCGGCGGTTCAGGACAAGAAGGACGACGCCGGCAAGGACCGCCGCGAGGCGATGTTCCAGGGCCGCGAGCTCGAGGGCGAAGAGGCCAAGGGCCGCGCGATGCGCGGGACGGCCTGGACCGTCCCCGACCTCGAACTCGTCCCCCGCGGAGAGATCGACGAGAAGCTGCGCCCGCTGCTGCAGATGGTGGAGGGCCGCCTGAACGCGTTCTTCTACTGCCGCCAGCCGGCCGAGGTGCACCACGCGCTCGACATCGCGCGCGAGAACGGCTTCCTGGCCCGCACCGTGCTCGTGATCGAAGGCGCGTGCTGGAAGGCCGCCGACGTGATCGCCGAAGCCGGCGTGCCCGTCGTCCTCGAGGCGCCCGTGGTCCACACCGCGCGCGACCCGCTGACCGGCGACGAGATCGAGACGTTCGTCCCCGGCGTGCTGGACGAGGCCGGAGTGCGCTTCGCGCTGGCCTCGGAGAACTCTTCGTCCGAGTCGCTCTGGTTCCAGGCCGCGCAGTGCGTGGCCTACGGCATGGACCGTCAGAAGGCGCTCGACGCCGTCACGCGCGTGCCGGCCGAGCTGCTGGGTCTCGGCAAGCGCGTCGGCAGCCTCGAGGCGGGCAAGGACGGCAACGTCCTGCTGCTCTCCGGCGATCCGCTCAGCGTGCAGTCGTGGGTCGAGTACGTCGTCCTCGACGGCAACCTCGTCTACGACCGCTCGAAGGACGTGCGCGTCCGCCAGCTGCTCGAGGGCGTGCAGCCCGAGGGCACGGCTTCGGAAGCGGAGGTCGAAGCGGCCTCCGGCGACGTCGAGGTCGACGACGGCGACGACGAAGAGAGCGAGCAGGACGAGGACGAGGATCCGGCCGAGAAAGAGGACGAACGATGATCCGGCGTTTGCTTCGCCCCTCCAGCCCGCGGACCGCGGCGTGGCTCACGCCCCTGGGCGCCGCGGCTCTGGCTGCGGCGGCCTTCGGGTCGGCGTCCGCGTCGCCGGCATCTCCGGCAGCGACGGCAACTCCGGCAGCGCCGCCCGCGGCCACGGCCGCAGGCGTCGTCGCGCTGAAGGCCGGCAGCGCGCACCTGGTCGAGGACGGCGCCGTCCTCGAGGGTGGCGTCACGCTGCTCGTTCGCGACGGCAAGATCGCCGCGATCGGCACGGACGTCGCGGTTCCGGCCGGCGCGAAGGTGGTCGACTACGGTCCCGAGGCCACGCTGATTCCCGGCCTCGTGTCCGCGAACTCGCGCCTCGGCACGAACGGCCTGCCGCCGCGCACCGCCTCGCCGGGAACGCGCGCGATCGACGCGTTCGACCCGTACGGCGGGGCCTTCATCGACGATCTCGCCGAGGGCATCACCAGCACGTACCTGCCGCCGGCGCGCTCGCGCCTGATCGGCGGGCAGGGCGCTCTGGTCAAGGTCGCCGGCGACGAGCCCGGACAGCGCGTCCTCTCGGACAGCGCCTGTCTGCAGGGGTCGATCAGCAAGGACGCGCGCAACACGCCCGGCTTCTGGGAGCCGCCCGTCCCCGCCACCGTGGACGTCGGCATGGGCTACGCCAAGCCGCAGCTACCGCGCACGACCATGGGCGCGATCGTCGCGCTCGAGGAGCTCCTCGCGGCCGCTGCGAGCGGCGACCTCGACACCGAGTACGGCCCGCACGCGCCCGGCGAGCTGCGCGCGATGCTGGACGCGAACACGCCCTGGCGCATGCGCGCCGAGACGGTGCCGGAGATTCGTGCGCTGCTCGCCTTCGCGCGCGACAAGGGCCTGCCGCTGATCCTCGACGGCGTCCACGAGGGCGCCGACATCGCGCAGGAGATCGCCAACGCGGGCGTCGGCGCGATCGTCGAGGTCGACTTCTATCCCGACCGCATGCCGCTGCCCGACCTCGGCAAGGGTCCCGACGCGGTGTGGCCGCGCTACGACGCCGCGGCCGCCCTGCGGAAGGCCGGTGTGCCGATCGCGATCTGCGGCATGGGCGCCTATTACTCCTCGCTGCGCTTCGACGCCGCGCTGGCCTCGCGCGGCGGCCTGTCCGCCGAGGAGGCGCTGCGCGCGATCACGCTCGGTCCGGCGGAGCTCCTGGGCGTCGCCGATCGGATCGGCAGCCTGACGGTCGGCAAGGACGCCGACGTGGCCGTGATGAACGGATCTCCGCTGTCGGCGACCAGCGCCGTGCTCGCGACGTGGGTCGACGGGGAGCTCGGCTGGGAGGCGCCCTCGGGCTCCGCCACCGTGATCGAGGTCTCCGAGCTGCACGTCGGCGACGGCTCCGTCCTGCGCCCGGGCCAGGCCCTGATCCAGGACGGTCGCCTCGTCGAGGTCGGCGCGCGCGTATCGCATCCCGCGGGCGCCAAGGTCGTCCGCGGCTTCGCCGCCATGCCGGGGATGATCGACGCGCTCGGGCATCTCGGGCTCGAGGGTTCCACCAAGGCGCCGGCCGCGGACTACAAGCTGTCGCGCATCGTCGAGCCCGGCGACGAGACCGATCGTCGCGTGGCGCTCGCCGGCGTCACGACCGTCTTCCTCGGCCCGCGCGGCAAGAACAAGTCGGGCACGCCGCTGATGGCCTACCACCCCGCCGCGGCGGACTTCGACGACCTCGTCGTGCGCGAGACCGTGGCCGTCGGCTACAGCTGGGAAGACCGCAATCGCATCGAGTCGGGCAAGGACGTCCGCGAAGTGCTCGAGAAGGCCGTCGAGTACGACCGGGAGTGGCGCGAGTACGAGGAGGCGATGAAGACCTGGACTCCTCCGAAGGAGCCGGTCGAGCCGCCGAAGCTCGAGGCCGACGACGAGGCCGACGAAGACGAAGACGACGAGGACGCGAAGGAGGACGAGGAAGACGAGAAGTCGGACAAGGACTCCAAGAAGAAGAAGCGCAAGAAGAAGGGCGACGACGAGGACGAGCCCGTCGAGGTGCCCGGAATCTGGCTCGGCGAGGTGACCGTGCCGCCGATGGAGGACGCCGTGCGCTTGCGCCTGCGCCTCGAGAGCGACGCCGACTCCGGGATGGCCAACGCCGTGCTCGGCTACCTGCGCTGCGGCGCGCTCTCCGACGAGCTGATCGACGTCCACGGTTCGATCGACGGCAAGGCCCTGAGCCTCTCCGGCCGCGGAACCAAGGGCCGCGTGACGCTCGACGGTGAGATCCGCGGTGACGAGCTCACGGGCACCGTGAAGCTCGGAGGGACCGAGATCGAGCTGAAGGTCGAGCGCGAGACCAAGGAGCTCAAGTACGCGCGGCGCCCCGAGACGGTCGGCGGCGAGAGCGACGCCTCCGAGGAAGAAGACGACGACAAGTCGAAGAAGAAGGTCAAGGGCGCTCCGAAGAAGCCCAAGACCGACGACAAGCTCGAGCTGATGCGCGCCGCCATGCGCGGCGAGCTGGCCGTCATGGTCGAGGTGAGCCGCGAGGACGAGATCCTCGACTGCGTCTCCGCGTTCGAAGAGGCCGGCATCCGGCCGGTCCTCGTCGGCGCGGAGGATGCCTGGAAGGTCGCCGGCGAGATCCGCGGGCGCGTCTCCGGCGTGCTCCTCTCGCCGCGGGTGCAGCGCTTCGAGGCGCGCGGCGGTTTCAACAGCCGGGCCAATCGCTTCGCCGAGCTCGCCTCGGCCGGCATCCCGGTGGCGTTCCACTCGGGCGCCGAGGAGGGTGCCGCCCAGCTTCCGCTGGTCGCCGCGTGGGCGATCTCGAGGGGGCTCAGCCCGTCGCGCGCGCTGCAGGCGCTGACCTCGGCACCGGCCGAGATGGTGCGCGTGCACGACGAGATCGGTCGCCTCTCCGCGGGGCTCGTGGCCGACGTGCTGCTGCTCGACGGTCCGCCTCTCGAGCCCGCGACGCGCGTGCTGCGCGCCTGGGTCGGCGGCGAGGAGGTGCGCTAGGTGTTCGCGGCCCTCGGAGCCCTCGCGCTCTGCACGCTGACCACCGGCACCTCACCGACGCCGGCTCCCCAGGCGACCGGGGGGCTCGCGGTGCGCGCCGCGAAGGCCCTGACCTCCTCGGTCGAGGGCCCGGGCGTGATCGACGACGTCGTCCTGCTCGTGCGCGACGGCCGCATCGAGGCCATCGGCTCGGCGCGCAACGTGACCATTCCGGACGACTACGAGGTCGTCGACGTCGGCACGAGCTGGATCGCCCCCGGACTGGTCGAGCTGCACGCGCACATCGCGGGCTCGTTCCAGGACCTGAACGACATGGTCTACCTGACCAATCCGGGTCTGCGCGCCAAGACGGCCGTGCGCACGGACAACTCGTTCCTGCGCCGAGGCCTCGCGGGCGGCGTCACGACCGTGCTCTACATCCCCGGTTCGGGGACGAACGTCGGCGGTCAGGGGATCCTGCTGAAGACCGGCTTCGAGGGCTACGAGGAGAGCGTCCTGCGCGACCCCGGCTCCCTGAAGCTCGCCCAGGCCGGCAACCCCGAGGGTCACGCGCGCGGCGTCGGGCGCTCCTTCATGAACTGGAACACGCGCAACACGTTCCTGCGCGGCGTGCGCTACGCGAAGCAGTGGGAGGAGCACGAGGCCGGCCGCGGCCCCGCTCCCGAGAAGAACCCGCAGTGGGAGATCTACCGCGCGCTCTACGGCAAGGAAGCGCAGATCTCGACGCACACGCAGATCTACCAGGTCGTGCTGATGACGATCACGATGATCCGCAAGGAGCTCGGCCTCGACGTCTTCATCGACCACGGCACGTTCAACGGCTACCGCGCGGGCGGCATCGCCCAGGAGGCCGGCGTGCCGGCGATCCTCGGGCCGCGCAACGTCGACGCGCCCTCGTGGCTGATGCAGCGCTTCGCGGGCACCAACCCCGAGAAGGTCCAGGGCGTCGCCGCCGGCTACCAGGAGCACGGGCACCGCATGATCGGCTTCAACACCGACTCGCCGGTGATCCCGCAGGAGGAGCTCTCGCTGCAGGCGGCGATCGGCATCCGCTACGGCCTCGACGCCACGAACATGGAAGGCGTGCGCGGCCTGACGATCGTCCCGGCCCAGGCCGCGGGCATCGCCGACCGCGTCGGCAGCCTCGAGGTCGGCAAGCACGCCGACGTGCTCGTCCTGACCGGGGATCCCGCCGACCCGCGCACGTCGATCGAGACCGTTTTCATCGAGGGCCGCCGCGTGTACGACGCCGAGGAGCACGGGCGCCGCTGGTGATCGCATGAGGCTCTCCCCCTGCTCGACCTCGCTGCCGGCCCTGCTGGCCGCGCTCGTGGTCGCCGACCCCTCCGCGTCGCTCTCCGGAGCCGCGGGCGAGGAAGGCGGCCCGGGCCTCGCCCTGCGCGCGGCGAAGGTGCTGACCGCGGAGCTCGACGGCAAGGGCTACGTCGACGACGGCCTCGTGCTCGTGCGCGACGGCCGGATCGAGGCGGTGGGGGACGCGGAGCAGCTCGAGATTCCGGCGGACTACGTCGTCCGCGACTTCGGCGACCGCTGGCTGATGCCGGGCATGATCGACCTGCACAGCCACGTCGGCGACGGCTACGCCTTCGGCGACCTGAACGGGCGCATTTACCAGACCAACCCCGGGCTGCGCATCTCGTCGGCGGTCGTGCCCGACAACCGCGCGCTGCAGATGGGCGTCGCGGGCGGGGTGACGACCGTGCTCTTCATCCCCGGCTCGGGATCGAACTCCGGCGGGCAGGGCGTGCTGCTGAAGACCGGCTTCGACCGCTTCGAGGACATGCGCGTTCGCGATCCCGGCTCGCTGAAGATCGCGCAGGGCGACAACCCGACGCGCTGGGGCTACGGCATGGGTCGCGCGCTGATGAACTTCCACCTGCGCGACATGCTGCGCCGCGGCCAGGCGTACGCGCAGGCGTGGGCGGCCCACGAGCAGGACGGCGAAGCACGCCCCGAGCACCAGCCGCAGCACGACGTCTTCCGCGCGCTGTTCGCGGGCGAGACGCAGGTCTCGGCCCACACGCAGATCTACCAGCTCGTCCTGAAGACCATCCTGATGTTCAAGGGCGAGTTCGGCCTCGACGTCTACATCGACCACGGCACGTTCGACGGCTTCAAGGCCGCCGAGATCGCCGAGGAGATGGGCGTCATGGCGATGATCGGGCCGCGCTCGGTCAGCCGGCCGGGATCGACCCGCGTCCACAACGACTACGACGGCGCGATCCAGGGTGTGGCCCAGGGCTACCAGTCGCGCGGACACACGCGCATCGGGTTCAACACCGACTCGCCGATCGTCCCGCAGGAAGAGCTGTTCCTGCAGTCCGCCATGGGCGTGCGCTACGGCTTCGACAACACCACGCTGGACGCGGTGCGCGGCCTGACGATCATGCCCGCCCTCGCGGCCGGCATCGCCGACCGCGTCGGCAGCCTGGAGCCCGGCAAGCACGCCGACATCCTGATCGTGACCGGCGACCCCTCCGACCCGCGCACGTCCGTCGAGCGCGTCTATCTCGAGGGCCGCGAGGTCTACGACCTCGACGAAGGGCGCAGATTCTGATGCGGATCCGACTCGACACCTCGCTCGCGCGCGTCTTGACGGCGAGCTGCCTGGCGGCCCTGGCGTCGTGCGCGACCGGTTTGCGGTCCAGCGAGGCAGGCTCCGCTCCGGTGCCCGCCGAGGGCGGTGTCGCGCTGCGCTGCGAGCGCGTGCTGACGATGGACGCCGAGGACCGCGTGTACTCGCCCGGCGTGGTGCTCGTCCGCGACGGCCGCATCGAGGCCGTCGGCGACGCGAGCCTCGCAATCCCGGACGGCTACGAGGTGCGCGAGCACGAGGGCTGGGCCGTGCCTGGCATGGTCGACCTGCACACGCACATCCACGGCGGCGGGTTCCGCGACATCAACGACATGGTCGTCGCGATCAACTGCGACCTGCGCGCCTCGGCGGCCTTCCGCCCCGGCAACCGCGCGGTGCGGCGCGCGTGCGCGGCCGGCGTGACGACGCTGTTCGGCATCCCGGGCAGCGGGACCAGCATCGGCGGCTTCGGCATCCTCTACAAGACCAAGAACTCCGACGAGTACGTCGACACCGTCGTGCAGGACCCCGGCGGGATGAAGGTCGCGCAGACCCACAACCCCGAGCGCCGCGCCGGCGACCTCGGCGTCACGCGCGCCGGCCTGTCCTGGATCCTGAAGCAGGTCAACCGCCGCGCGCGCAAGGCGCTGCGCGAGGACCGCTTCGACCTGCCGGTCGAGAACCTGAAGCGGATCCACTCGAAGGAGCTTCCGGTTCTGATCCACTGCGCCGCCAGCCAGGGCGTGGCGAACACGGTGCGCATGTGGAAGATCGACTACGACACGCGCTGCGTCGTCAGCCACGGCAGCTTCACCGGCTGGGAGGCCGCGAAGTTCGCCGCGGACAACGGCGTGCCCGTCAACCACGGCCCGCGCACCCTCGACTTCTTCTCCACCCGTTCCGGCCAGGTCGTCGGCTCGGGTCAGGAGTTCGTCGAGGCCGGCGTGCCGCACTTCTCCCTGAACACCGACTCCCCCGTCGTCCCGCAGGAAGAGCTCTTCCTGCAGGGGTCGATGTCTGCCCGGCTCGGAGCCGACGCGTACCAGATGCTGCGCGCGGTCACCATCCATCCGGCGCAAGCGTTCGGCATCGACGATCGCGTGGGGAGCCTGGAAGTCGGCAAGGACGCGGACGTCGTCCTGTTCGACGGAGACCCGCTCGACCCGCGCTCGCGGGTGGACGTGGTCTACATCGATGGCCGCAGCGAATACGACCGCCGACGCGACGGACAACTGTTCTGATCCACGGAGCACCCCATGATCCTCGAGAGATGCCTCCCCGTTCTGATCGCCGCGGTCGCGTGGACCGCACCGACGGCCCACGCCGCCGGTGGGCCCGCCGCTGCTGATGGCGGTGGCCTGCTCGCCATCCGCGTCGGCAAGGCCGAGACCATCGCGCACGGCACGGTCGAGCACGCCGTGATCCTCGTCGAGGGCGGCAAGATCGTCGTCGTCGGCGAGGACCTGCCCATCGAGCGCGGCATCCCGATCCTCGACCGCCCCGACTGGGTCGTGATGCCCGGCCTCGTGAATCCGTACTCGCGCATCGGGCTGGACAGCCGTGCGGGTTCGGGCTTCACGCCCGAGGTCGTGGCCTCCGACGAGATCCTGGCCAGCGACCCCGTCTACGGGGACGTGCTCGAGGCCGGCGTCACCACGCTGGGGCTCTACCCGCCGGGCACGGGCGTCCCGGGCCTGGCCGCGGCCGTGCGGACGCAGGGGGAGCAGGTCGAGGACATGCTGCTCGCCGACGACGCGTACCTGAAGATGCGCTTCTCGGCCGACGCCAAGTCCAAGAAGCTCATGAAGGAGGGCTTCGAGAAGGCGGACGAGTACCTCGAGAAGGTCAAGAAGGCCGTCGAGAAGTACGAGAAGGCGCTCGAGAAGTACGAGAAGGACAAGAAGAAGAAGAAGTCCAAGAAGGACGACGACGAGGACGACGACGAGGACAAGAAGTCCGCCGGCGTCGAGGAGGAGGACGAGAAGCCCTCCTACGAGCCGCCGGATGCGGACCCCCAGGCGGCGGTGTACCTGCGCCTGCGCGACGGCGACCTCTCGGCCCTGGTCTCGATCTCGAACGCGGCCGACTGGCTGCACCTGCTCGACGCCTTCGACGACG
>CAYGPA010000104.1:0-12586 GCA_964351535.1 uncultured Planctomycetaceae bacterium | reverse complement strand
CGAGCTCGAGGCCCGCGTGCTCGCCTTCGGCGGCCGCGCGTTCCACGCCCGCATCGTGCGCGAGAAGGTCTTCGGCGAGGGCGTGCTCGACTACGACGCGATGACCAGCCTGCCGGCCGCGCTGCGGGCGCGGCTCGCGGAGACCACGCCGATCCTGACGGGCACCGAGGTGGAGCGCCGCACGTCGCCCGACGGGGCCACGAAGCTCCTGATCGCCTTCCCGGCGCGCGCCGACCGCCCGGACGCGGCACCCGACCTCGTCGAGACCGTGCACATCCCGTCGCGCGCGAAGGGCAAGAACGCGACGCTGTGCGTCTCGACGCAGGTGGGTTGCCCCGTCGGCTGCCCCTTCTGCGCCTCGGGCCTCGCGGGGCTCGTTCGCAACCTCGAGAGCCACGAGATCGTCGAGCAGTTCCTGCGCGGCCGCGCCCTCGGCGCGCTGTCGCGCAGCGTGGTCATGGGCATCGGCGAACCGCTGCTGAACTTCGCCAACCTCGAGCGCGCGTTGACCGTCGTGCGCGACGAGCTGGGCCTGGGCGCGCGCAAGATCACCGTCTCCAGCGTGGGCTTCCCCGATCGCCTGCGGCGCGCCGCGCTGGAGAAGCCGCGCTTCCAGCTCGCCATCTCGCTGCACACGCCCGATCAGGAGCAGCGCGACGAGCTCGTCCCGGCCATGGCCGGCGTCCCGATCGAGGACGTGCTCGCCGCCGGCGACTTCTGGTTCGAGCAGACCGGCCGCGAGATCACCTACGAGGTCGTCCTGCTGCACGGGAC
The DNA here is from genome assembly GCA_964351535.1 of uncultured Planctomycetaceae bacterium. GTDB lineage: Bacteria > Planctomycetota > UBA1135 > UBA1135 > JAUIDW01. The sequence goes on along the minus strand of CAYGPA010000104.1, from coordinate 11,812 downwards.
GAACGACTCCCCGGACCACGCCGCGCGCCTGGCCGAACGCCTGCGGCGCCGCCGCTGCACCGTGAACCTGATCCCCTACAACCCGGTCGGCGAGACGCCCTACCGCCGCCCGCCGAGACACGCGGTGAACGACTACCTCGAGCGCCTGACCGAGGCCGGCGTCGTCGCCACGGTGCGCTGGTCACGCGGCGTCGAATCGGACGCGGCCTGCGGCCAGCTCCGCATCCGACGCGAGCGCGCGGGATCCGCGTGACGCCAGCGGGGTAGCGGATCAGGGCCAGACCGTCACGAAGATCGATTGGGTCAAGCCGACGTCCTGAGGCGGCGCATAGCCCGGATCGCAGAACAGACCCTGCACGTAGAACGTATCGCCGGGAAGGAAGCCCAGGCTGCCGAGCAGCGACTTGGAGACGCGGAAGCGCATGGTCCCGGTGTTCTGGGTCGAGCCCGAGCACGGTGGCTGTCCGCTCGTGGTCGGGACCACGGGAAAGCGCTCGACCGTGTTCGCGAGGCACAGCATGCCGCCGCGGAACGGACGGAAGTCCGGAGCGCGGCTCCAGAGGAACATGCCCGAGGTGTTCGGGATCGTCCGCTGCGCGCGCAGCATCAGGTCGGCCCCGAGCGTCAGGCTCGGCGTGCCCAGGGTGTCGAGCCACGCGTCGCAGCCCTGCGAGGTCTGCTTCGCCGCCTGGCAGACCCAGGTCCCCGGCGCGGACCATCCCCCGAGCAGCAACCCGTCGTAGCGCTGCCCGTCGCGGAACAGGTTGGAGACGAGGTAGTCGGTGATCCCGTCGCCATTGGCGTCCGGCGCCGCGTCCTGGAAACTGTGCGCAGCACCGTCGTAGTGGAGCAGGATCCCCGTGGCCCCGGAGTAGACGCGGGTGCCCGCCTCGATGAAGGTGCAGCAACCGACGCGGTAACTACCCGCCGAGAGGGCCAGGTCGCGGATCCCATCGCCGTCCGCGTCGCCGAAGTTCGCGACGCGTCGCCCGAAGTCCCAGAGGTTGGAGGCGTCGGGCAGGATCGTCTGCAGCACGGCTCCGTCGGCGCCGGAGACGAGCCGCACGCGCCCGCGCGAGGTGCTGCTGATCCTCTCGCTCGGGGAGGCCACGGCCAGGTCCCCCACGCCGTCGCCGTTCAAGTCGCCCAGCGACGCCAGCGCGCGGCCGAAGCTGATGTCCCCCGCCGCGCCCCGATAGACCGAGAGCGTCGTTCCGTGCCGTCCGGAGTACAGCGTGACGACGCCGGGCTGCAGCAGGCTCGTGTCCCCGACCGACACGAGAAAGTCCGGGGTCCCGTCGCCGTCGCGATCCTCGAAACCCGCGACCGCGGTCACCGAGGGCACGTTTCCGATCACGGGGCTCACGACGTGCACCACCGCGCCCGTCGCGCCGGAGAGCACGACCGCGTAGGCCTGCCCGTTGGGGGGTGTCGGACGCGCGGGAACGAGCAGGTCGTTCACGCCGTCGAGGTCGACGTCGCCGAGCGCGGCCAGGTCGATGGAGTCGAACTGAAGGGGAGCCGGGGCGGAGACCTGCCACAGCTGCGCACCCGTGTCCCCGGAGAACGCGCGCACGTAGCCGGCCAGTCCGGCGATCGCGCAGAGGTCCGCACGCCCGTCCCCGTCGAGGTCTCCGACGCCGGCCACGCGCCCGCCGAACTGGTCCCCCGGCGACGAACCCGAGACGACCGCGAGCGTCGCGCCGTCGGCGCCGGAGAACACCTCGACCCGTCCGGTGTCGGACGTGGCCGGGTCGAGCGGCGCCCCGCGGGCGAAGTCGTCGAAGCCGTCGCCGTCGACGTCCCCCGCGGGCACCAGGCCGGTGCTTCCGGGGGGGCTGGGCCAGTCGAAGAGCGTGCCCTGGGCCCACGCGGTTTCCGCGAGGGCCAGCAGAGCGAGAAGAGACGCGATGCGTGAGAACCGGACCATCGGAGTACCTCCGGACGCTCTAGCGCCGGTCCCCGAGCGCTCCTACACGGATTCGGCGCCCATCAGGCGCGCACGCCGCTGGGCAGGCTGCTCGCCACGCGCTCCACGGCCGTGCCGATGTGCTCCTCCGTCACGACGAACGGCATGCGGAAGCGCACCGAGCGCGGGCCGCAGGGCAGGGCCAGCAGGCCGTGCTTCTGCAGGTCGCAGAGCATCTGACCGCGCTGCTCGGGCGTGTCCAGGTCGAAGGCCGCGAGCGAGCCGACGCCGCGCACGTTCGAGATCGTGCCGCGCTCGCGCGCGAGGTCGCGCAGCTGTCGCACGAAGCTCGCGCCGCGCTCGAGGACGTTGCCGTGCAGGTTCTCGGCCAGGATGATCTCGGCGAAGCGCCGCGAGCGGACCATGTCCACGAGGTTGCCGCCCCACGTCGAGTTGATGCGACCGGACTGGCGGAAGACGTTGTTCTCGACCTCGTCCACGCGCGGTCCGGCGTACATGCCGCAGACCTGCGCCTTCTTGCCGAAGGACACGACGTCGGGTTTCACGCCGTGGTGTTCCCAGAGCCAGGCCCTGCCCGAGCCGAAGAAGCCGGTCTGGACCTCGTCGAAGATCAGCAGCGCCCGGCGCTCGTCCGCCACGCGGCGCAGGCCCTCGAAGAACTCGGTGCGGAAGTGGCTGTCGCCTCCTTCGCACTGCACGGGTTCGATGATGATCGCCGCGATGCGCTTGTCGCCGTAGCACTCGAAGGCGGCATCGATCTCGGCGAACGTCGCGGCCTCCGCGGCGGCGACGTCGTTCGCGATCCCGCCGTCGTTGTCGAAGACGATCTTCGGGTTCGAGACGCGCGGCCACTGGAACTTCGGGAAGAGCGCGATCTTGTTGCGCTCCGTGTTCGTCAGGCTCATCGTGTAGCCGGAGCGGCCATGGAACGCCTCGCGGAAGTGCAGCACGACCTGGTCCTCGCCGTCGGTGCCCTCCAGCTTCGCCTTCCAGTCGAAGGCGGTCTTCAGCGCGTTCTCGACGCCCAGCGCGCCGCCCGCGACCCAGAAGTGGTGCGGGAAGCCAGCCGGCGTCACCTTGGTCGCGAACGTCTCGACGAAGGACGCCATCGACTCCGTGTAGAGGTCGGAGTTCGACGGGTTGTTCAGCGCCGCCTGCATCAGCTCGTGCCGGAAGACGGGCTCGTCCATCCCCGGGTGGTTGTAGCCGATCGGCCACGTGGCGAAGCAGGTGAAGAAGTCCAGGAACTCCTTCCCGGTGACGGCGTCGGTGAGCCAGGGGCCGTGGGACCTCTCGAGGTCCAGCACCATGGACATCCCGTCCGCGAGCTGATGCCTTCCGAGGACGTCGTGCACGTGGTTGGGGTCGGTCATGGTGTGCCTTTCGAGTGTGAGGACGGAGGAAGTTCGACGCGGTCGAGCCGCGCGGCGGTCTGTCGAGCCTGGTCGTCGGAGACGGCTCGAATCAGCGCCAGGACGGGGGCCGGCCGCGTCTCGCGAGCGAGGCGCTGACCGGGTTCCACGTTGGTGAAGATCACGGGACCGACGAGGCGGCGTGAGCGGGGTCCCTCGGAGCCGGAATTCGCGTCCGACCGGTCGAGGATGGGAGTCGCGCCCTCGTCGAGTCCCAGGGACCGAGCGCGCCGAGCATGCGCCACGCCGTCCGCGAGGAGGCGGGGCACGGGCTGCCCGAAGAGCTCGTCGGCGTTCGCCACCCGTTCCAGGAGCGCCTCGGTGAAGGCCGAGAAGCGGCGCTCGTGGCACAGGACGCGAGCCACCTGCCCGGGGACCTGAGCGAACAGTGTACTGGATCGTCCGAAGGCGTTCCTCAAGACGGCCCCGGCGGCCGCCCCCACGTCCGCCGAGCGCTTCACGACCCGCGACCGGTTGCGCAGTACGCGCCAGAGGCCCGGAGGGCCGTTGCCCAGGCGGCGCTGGGCCTCGACGAGTTCCGCGGAGAAGTCGGCCACGTCCACGAACGCGACCCCCCGCGGGTCGCGTGCCAGTGTCGGGAGACAAGAGCCCGCCAGGGCCCGCGCGTCCCCGTGCAGCACGGCCGCGACCCCCGGCGGGAGCCCGGCGGAGTGCACGGCGTGGGCGAAGAGCTCTCCGGCCCACGGGAAGGCCGCGTCGGCGAGCAGGACCACCGGGCGCCCGGCGACGAGGTGCCGGAGGGCGCGCAGCGCGGGACCCGCGACGAGCTCGCAGGGATGCGCGACGACCAGGGCCACGCCCGGTCCGTGCCGCTGGGGCTCGTCCTCCTCCTCCTGCGCGAGCAGCGCCCTCGGGAAGTACGGCCGCGCGCGCAGCTCGTCCGCGGGTCGCTCGTCGGGACGCAGGCCGAAGGCGGACTCGATCTCGGCGTCCGCGCGCGCGCGGACCCCGCGGGGCAGCGCGCAGTCGGCCAGCGCGCTCGACCTGCGCCCGCGGCTCCGCTTCGCCCAGGCGGCGCCGGCCTCGGCGGCGATGCCCAGCGCCTCCTCGAGGTCGCGCGACGAAGAGCGGGGCCAGACGCGGTGCCGGCAGCTCGCGGCGACGCCCTCCATGCGCGAGGACTGCCCCGAGCTCGGCGCACGCCACGCGCCGGCCACCCAGTTGGCCGGCGCCTCCGCGACCTCTCCGCGCGCGTGGAGGCCGCCTCCGCGACGCTCGGAGCGCCCGGATCCTTGCTTCTCTCGAGGGGTCACGAACGGTTGGAGCGGGACCTGCCGGCCGGCCGCGGGTCGGCCTGCGGATTCCCGCCTCACCCCACTACCATAAGCGTCGACCGGGCCCCTTCCATGCGTCTCCGTTTCCGTCGATCGATGCGCCTCGTGCGGCGCCGCGACTTCCAGCGCACCTATGCGGAGGGAGGTCGCGCCCGCGGCCGGTGGCTCCTGGTCGTGGCGGCCCCCAACGGGCTCGAGACCTCGCGCCTCGGGCTGTCGGTCGGCCGCGCCATCTGGAGGCACGCCGTGCGCCGCAACCGCGTGCGGCGCCTGTTCCGCGAGGCCTTCCGCCTGTCGTACCCCGAGCTGCCCACCGGCGCCGACGTGATCCTGATCCCGGCGCGGCCCCGCATCGAGCCGCCCCTCGCGGAGCTCCTGGCCGAACTCGTCGAACTCTGCCCGCGCGCGCTCGAGAAGAGCGGCCGGCGCCGCGCCGGGCGCGGCCGGGACGGCGCTCGGTGACCCTCCTGGCCACGATCGCGGCCTGGCCCGTGCGCTTCTACCGGCGCTTCATCACGCCGTTCAAGCCCCCCACCTGCCGCTTCCACCCGAGCTGCAGCCTCTATTCCCTGGACGCTCTGCGCGAGCACGGCTTCTTCAAGGGCTGCGCCCTGACGGTGTGGCGGCTGCTGCGCTGTCAACCGCTCTGCAAGGGAGGTTACGATCCCGTGCCCCCGCCCGGTCGCTGGCGACCGGACCGCACCCCGCCCGGCCCCGAGAGGCCGCACTGAACCCGGAGAACGGACGTGTCGACGACGCTTGCCCTCCTCGCCCTCACCCTCATCCCTCAGACCGCCTCGAACGGCGGAGAGACCTGCGCGTGCACGTCGCCGATCCCGGGCGCAACGCGCGCCGACGAGTTGATCCAGGAGGGCGAGGAGCACTTCGCCCACCTCTGGAAGCTCACGTCCGGAGGCGAGAACGCCGAGGGCTACTTCTCGTTCAACGGCAACCGGCTCAGCCTGCAGCGCACCGAGCCGGACGGACAGTGCGACCGCATCCTCGTGACGCACGCGAACACGGGCGAGCTGCTGCCCGTGTCCAACGGCCGCGGCGTGACCACGTGCGCGCACTTCATGCCCGGCGATCGAACCGTCGTGTTCGCCTCGACGCAGAGGCACAGCGAGACGTGCCCCCCGCCGGCGGACTTCTCGCAGGGCTACACGTGGCGCGTCCACCCCGAGTACGACCTGTGGGTCCACGACCTCGCGACCGGCGAGGAGAAGTCCCTGACCGAGCAGTGGGGCTACGACGCCGAGGCCACGGTCTCGCCCCAGGGAGACAAGATCGTCTTCACGTCGACGCGCTCCGGCGACCTGGAGCTCTGGACGTGCGACCTCGACGGCTCGAACAAGCGCCAGATCACCGACGAACTGGGCTACGACGGCGGAGCGTTCTTCAGCCACGACGGTCGCCGCCTCGTGTTCCGCTCGACGATGTTCACGCCCGGGCAGGAGGCCGAGGAGCACGCGACGTACCGCTCGCTGCTGGCCGAGTGGAAGGTGCGGCCGCACAGCATGGAGCTCATGCTGATCGACGCCGACGGAAAGAACCGCACGCAGCTCACGAGCCTCGGCGGCGCCAGCTTCGCGCCCTACTTCTTCCCCGACGACAGCCGCGTGATCTTCTCCTCGAACCACCACGAGGCCGGCGCACGCAACTTCGACCTGTTCGCCATCGGCGTCGACGGCGAGGGTCTCGAGCGCATCACGACCTACGACGGCTTCGACAGCTTCCCGATGTTCAGCCCCGACGGCCGGCACCTGGTCTTCGCCTCGAACCGCGGCGGCGCCGTCCAGGGCGAGACGAACCTGTTCGTCGCCCAGTGGCGCTGAAGCTCGGGGCGGATCGAGACGCTACAGCAGGTGGCGCGATGCGCCGCCGTCGAACGGCAGCGCGACCCCGGTCAGGAACGAGGCCTGCGCGGACGCGAGGAAGGCGACCCAGGCGCCGAACTCGTGCGGGTCGCCGATGCGGCCCGCCGGAATGGCGGCGACGGCCGCGGCGCGCTCCTCTTCCGCGGTGCGACCGCTGCGGGCCGCGCGCACCTCGAACAGGTCGCGGAGGCGCTCGGTGTCGAACATGCCCGTGCAGATCGAGTTCACGGTGACGCCCTCGGCCGCCACCTCCCCCGCCAGCGTCTTCAGGAAGCCGGTCAGGCCGGCGCGCATGGTGTTCGAGAGCGCCATGCCCGGCATGGGCTGGCGCACGGTCGAGGACGTCATGGCGACGATGCGGCCGAAGCTCCGGGCGCGCATCTCCGGCAGGACTTCGTGGATCGCCGCGACGGCCGACCGCAGCGTCAGGCGGTAGGCGGCCTCGAGGTCGTCGGGCGCGAGCTCCGCCGCGGAGCCCGGACGCGGACCTCCGGCATTGACCACGAGCACCTCGACGGGCCCGAAGCGCTCGCGCACCTTCCGGAAGTGCCCGGCGAGCGCCGCGTCGTCCAGCACGTCGAACGCCTCGCCGAAGACGCGCTCGCCGTGGGGTCCGGAGAGCTCCGCGAGCGTGGCCTCGAGGCGCTCCGGGTCGCGCCCGGAGAGCGCCACGCGCGCGCCCTCGGCGAGCAGCGCCTCGGCGGCCGAGCGTCCCAGCCCCGCGGACGAGGCGAGGCACACGGCCACGCGCTGCGCGAGTCCGAGGTCCATCGGGCCCGCCTCAGCGCGCTCCCTGCGCGCCGTCGCAGATCCCGCGGAAGCGGCACCAGGAGCACTTCTCCGGAGCGCCGTCGGTCGGCCAGGCCGCGAGGTCGACCTCCTCGCGGTCGGGGTCGTAGTGCACCGCCCGCATGCGCGCGATGCTGTCCGACATCGTCCGCCGCACCTCGTCGACGAGCGCCTCGTCGACGGCGACTTCCTTCACCTCGCCCGCGCCGAGGTAGGCCGCGAGCAGGCGGACGGAGTCGAGGGGCACGCCCCACTTGGCCTCGGCGAACAGCGCGTAGACGCCGAGCTGCAGGCGGTCCTCCTCGCGCGGCCTGCCGGTCTTCCAGTCGACGATCTCGAGCAGCCCGGAACGCTCGTAGGCGAGGTCGGGCACGGCGTACACGGGGACGCCTTCGTAGTCGAAGCTGTCCAGCACCTCGATCGCCCGCCACGAGTCGGGCTCGCTCGTGCGCGCGTTCGCGAGCTCCGGCAGCTCGCAGAAGTTCTGACTGCAACGCATCAGGAGGTCGCGCGCCTCGTCCGTGCGCTGCTTGTCCAGCCGTTCGCGATAGTGGTGCTCCTCGAGATGCACCGACTTGTTCGGCCGATCCTCCCAGCCACCCCCCGCGCTCTGGCGCCAGCCCGTGCGGAACAGCGCGCGCGCCTCGACGAAGAGCTCCTCGGCGTCCAGGGTCGCGCCGCGCCCCCGAGCCCGGAACCAGGCCTCGATCGCGCGGTGGACGCAGTCCCCGGTGAAGGCCGGCAGGGACGTCAGGTTCTTGTGGACCATGGCGCGCCACTTCGGGCCGCGCGGCCGCTCCGTCCACCAGCCCCAGCTGCCGTAGCGCGCGTACCAGTTCTCGCGCTTGCAGCGCTCGAACTCCCGCGCGCGGCTGGCCGACCACGTCAGCTCGCAGGTGATCTCGGAGCGCGCCATGCAGCGAGTGTAGTCCCCGCGCACCGACGATCCACCGCCTCCCCGCGGACCCGAGGGCGGCCCGAGAAAGAGCCGCCCGGGCGCTCTCGCCGGCCCGGACCGTTTCGTACGCTCCGGCACGCTCGTGAAAGGCCTCCGATCCAGTCTGGGCGACGCGTCGCGCTCGCCCGCGCCCCTGCTCCCGGCGCGCCGGCTCCTCGCCGCCGCGCTCCTGGGCCTGACCGCCTGCGGCGGCGCAACCGCTCCGGCGCCGCGGGGTCCCAACGTGCTGCTCATCGCCGTCGACACGCTGCGCGCCGACGCCCTCGGAGCCCACGGCGCGTCCGGCGATCCCACGCCGGCCATCGACGCGCTGGCGGCGCGCGGCACGCGCTTCGCGGAGGCGCGCGCGCACGCCCCGTGGACGCTGCCCTCGTTCTCCTCGCTGTTCACCTCGCGCCCGCCCCACCGCCACGGTGCCGGCGGCCGGCTCGGCGAGTTCCGCGTCCTGGCGCCGGACGCCCTCACGCTGGCCGAGGTGCTGCGCGACGCGGGCTATCGGACCTCTGCGATCACGAACGTCGACTTCCTCTCCGAGCCGTTCGGCACGGTCCAGGGCTTCGAGCACGTGAACGCCTTCGCGCCCGCCGACAACCGCAGCGCGCGCGGCGCCGCGGCGACCACGGACGCGGCGATCGAGCGCCTGCGGTCCGCGGACGGACGCTTCTTCTGCTTCGTGCACTACTTCGACCCCCACGCCGTGTACGCGCCGCCGCCGGCGGAGCGCAGCCGCTTCGCGCTCCCGGGCGATCGCCAGGGCTCCTGGACCTTCGGGACGCGCCAGGACGTCGTCGGACATCGCTCCGGACGGCTGCCGGTCGACGCGGGACTCATGCAGCGCGCTCACGCGCTCTACGCGGGCGAGGTCGCCCACGTCGACGCCCAGATCGCGAGGCTGCTCGCGGAGCTCGACGCGCTCGGCCTGACGGACGACACGCTGGTCGTGCTGACCTCCGACCACGGCGAGGAGTTCTTCGACCACGGCGGCTGGGAGCACGGACACACGCTGCACGAGGAGCTCCTGCACGTCCCGCTCGTGCTCGCCGGCCCGGGCGTCCCGTCGGGCCAGGTCCGCGAAACCCAGGTCGGCCTGATCGACGTCGCACCGACGATCTGCCGCCTCGCCGAGGTGGCGGAGCCCGGGAGCTTCGTCGGTCGCGATCTGTTCACGGAGCGGCCCGCGCGGCCGCACCTCGCGGTCGGCAACTTCTGGGGTCCGCCGTGGGCCAGCTGGCGCGTCGGGGACGAGAAGCTCGTCGTGGACGGCGAGGGCCGCGCGCGGCTCTACGACCTCGCGCGCGACCCCGGCGAGCACGACGACGTCTCGGGCGCGCGCACCGCGCGAGCGACCGCCCTGCGCGCGGAGCTCGAGGCCGTGCTGGAGTTCGGCGCCGCGCCGCCGGGAACCACGCCCAGCGTGACACCCGACGCCATGGACCGGCTGAAGGAACTCGGGTACGTGGGAGCGGAATGACCGCCCCGCCCGAAGCCGCGCCGCGCCCGTTCTGGCGCCGGGAAGGCGTGCTGGCCGCCGGCATCGTGCTGCTCGCGTTCGCGGTGCGCGCGGTCTACGTGCTGCAGCAGCGCGCCAGCCCGTTCTTCGAGCAGCCGGAGATGGACCCGCTCGTGCACCTCGAGTGGGCGCGCGCCCTCGTGCGCGGCGAGACGTACTGGGACGGGCCGTTCTTCCGCGCCCCGCTGTACCCCTGGTTCCTGTCGGTGCTGCTGCGACTGTTCGGCGACGACCTGCTCGCCGTGCGGCTCGTCCAGGCCGCCCTCGGTGCCGCGACGTGCGGCTTCACGTTCCTCGCGGGGCGGCGCGCGTTCGATGCGCGCACCGGGCTCTTCGCGGCGCTCTTCGCGGCCGTGTACTGGGTGCTCGTCTACTTCGACGGCGAGCTGCTCCTGGAGTCGCTCAGCGTGCCGCTGACGACGCTCGCGCTCTGGCTGTCGCTGCGCCTCGACGCGACGCGACCGCGGCGCGCGCTGCTCGCGGGGCTCGTCTGGGGGCTCTCCGCGATCACGCGCCCCACGGTGCTGGCCTTCGTGCCGTTCCTGGTGCTCGGCCGCCTGCTCCACCACCGCGCGGCGCGCACGCGGCCCCTCGTCGAGGCCGCCCTGCTGCTCGTCGGCGTGGCGCTGCCGATCCTGCCCGTGGCGATCACGAACGCGCAGCGCGGGGACTTCGCGCTCGTCAGCACGCAGGCCGGCGTCAACCTGTGGATCGGGAACAACCCGCGGTCCGACGGCAGCACGGCGATCGTCCCCGGCACGCGCCAGGACTGGTGGGGCGGCTTCCACGACGCCGTGGCGCAGGCGGAGGCCGCGGAGGGTCGCGACCTGAAGCCGAGCGAGGTCTCGAGCCACTACACCCGCCGCGCGCTCGAGTTCGTGTTCGGCGAGCCGCGAAGCTCCGTGCCCCTGCTGCTCTTCAAGCTGCGCCTCTTCTGGACCAACGCCGAGCTCGGCAACAACCAGGAGCCGCGCTTCATGGCGCGCCGCTTCGGCCCGATCGCGAAGCTCTTGCCGCTCGGGTTCTGGTTCGCGGCGCCGCTCGGGCTGCTGGGCATGTGGCTCGCCCGCGGTCGCTGGCGCACGAACTGGCCGCTCGCGACCTTCGTGCTGATCTACTCGGCAGTCGTCGTCGCGTTCTTCGTGAACGCGCGCTTCCGGGTGCCGATCGTGCCCGTGCTGCTCGTGTACGCGGCCCACGCGTGCCTGTGGATCGTCCTGCGCCTGCGGGAGCGCGACGTGCGCGGCTGGATCGGCCTGGGCGTCGCGGCCCTCGGCATCGTGGCCTGCGTGCTCGGCACGCCGTCCAGCGTGGCCTCCTCGGCCGCCGGCGGGCACTTCCTGCTGGGCTATGCCGCCGCCCGCGACGGCGACCACGCGCGCGCCGTCGAGGAGCTCCGGCAGGCCGTCGAGCTGCGTCCGACCAGCGCCATTGCCCAGCGCGCGCTCGGCGCGTCGCTGCGCGCCCTGGGACGCTCCGGCGAGGCCCGCGCGCATCTCGAGCGCGCGGCGCAACTCGACTCCGCGGACTTCGCGGCCGAGAGCCTGCTGGTCGACCTCGACCTCGCCGAGGGCCGCACCGCCGAAGCGCTGGCGCGCGCCGAGCGCGTCGCCGCGCGCGCTCCGCACGAGCCCAAGGTCTGGTACGACGTCGCGCGCTGCCACGTCCAGGTCGGGGCGTTCGCCGCGGCCGCCGCCCCGCTCGAGCGCGCCCTGGACCTCGACCCCGACTACTTCTACGCCCTGTGGTCCTCGGGTCTCGTGCACGAGCGCCTGGGCGACACCGAACGCGCCGCTCGATTCTACGACCGCGCGTGCAACGTGAAGACCGAGGCACCGCGCGAACACGTGCAGCAGGTGCGCGGGCTCGCGGCCGCGGCCCTGCGGCGCGTCGGCCGCGAGGACCGCGCCCGCGAGCTCGAGCGCGCGGCGCGCGACGAAGCGCGCCGGCGCTGAGGCGCGCGGCCTCGCCCCCGACCGTGCCTACGGCGCGATCGTGAAGCGCAAGCCGTCGGAGAAGTTGTCGCCGAAGCCCAGCGGCT
>CAYGPA010000103.1:0-12632 GCA_964351535.1 uncultured Planctomycetaceae bacterium | reverse complement strand
ATCGGCAGGGTCCAGCGCAGGCTCGACATCTCGCGCAGCCGGCCGTTCACGATGCTCTTGATCCGGCTGGAGGACGGATTCGACAGCGCGCCGAAGCGCAGGCCGTCGATGCTCGGCAGCTCGCCGACCCGCGCGTTGAGCGCGTTCTCCACCTCGATCACGAGGTACACGTCGCCGCCGAGCTTGACCACGCCCGACGAGAGCTGGGCGCGCACGGAGACCTCCTGGGCACGGCCCGGAGCGGCCAGGCTCAGCAGCAGGAGACACGCGGGGATCCAGCGCAGAATTCGTCCCATGGTCCTCACCAGTCCTTCTCCACGGCCACGCGGCCGCGCTGCCGCAGCCGGGCGCGCAGCGCCTCGGCCTGTTCGTCGATCTCGCGCAGACGGTCGAGCAGGCGCACGACCTCCTCGCGCGTCAGCACGCGCTCTTCCTCTTCGGCGGGCTGCGCCTCCTCGGCCGAGGTCTCGCTCTCCTCGGCCTCGTCGGTCGACTCCTCCTCGGACTCGGCGACGTCCTCCTCGGACTCCTCGGGCTCGCGCTCCTCCTCGGACTCGGCCGGGGATTCCTCCTCGGAGGGATCGGGCGACTCGTCGGGGTCCTCCCGCGGTCCCTCTCCGTCCTCCCCGTCACCCTGGCCGTCCTCGCCCTCCTCGCCTTCCCCCTGCTCCTCGCCCTCTTCTCCCTCCTGTTCGCGTTCCTCGCCCTCCTCGCCTTCCTGCTGCTCGTCGCCTTCCTCGCCCTGCTGCTGTTCTTCCTGCTGCTCCTGGCGCTGCTCCTCGATCTCGTCGAGCTCCCGCAGGCGGCGCTGGATCAGCTCGAGGTTCGCGCGCGTGTCCTCGTCGCGCCAGTCGGCGCGCAGGCGCTCGACGAAGGCCGCGCGCGCGGCCTCGTACGCCCGACGCGCGAGCTTCAGGAAGTCGGGCGGCTCCTCGTCGTCGGCGCCCGGTGTACCCGGGGAGCCCGGAGGCGGTGCCGTCGGTGCCAGGGCGGCGGCGGGGTCCTGCAGCTCGGGGATCTGCGCGCGCAGGGACTCCGCTCCGGCGAGCAGGACCGTGCCGCGGTCGTACAGGGACTCCAGCCGCAGCGAGCCCGGACCCGCGAGGGACGCGGCGCGCTCGAACGACTCGAGCGCCGCGTCGCCGTCGCCCGCGAGCGCAGCGACGACGCCGTCGGCGTAGCTCACCTCGGCGCGTGTCCGCTCCGGCGGACCGTTCCAGCCAAGGCGCTCGAGCACCGGATCGACCGGCTTCAGCAGCACGCCGCCGACCCGGGTGTCGTCGAGGTCCTCGCGAACGCGCGCGAGGCCGTGCGGCACGAGGATGCCGCGCGCGAGGGCGCGCGCCTCGTCGTAGCGCTCCTCGGTCGCGAGCCGCCGGATCTCGCGCAGGCCCGCGACGGCGGAGTCGCTCCACGGGGAGACCTGCGGGCCGTTCGGCGGCTCCGCGGCCTGCGGCTCGGCCGGCGCGGGTGCGGCGGATCCACCGGCCTGCAGCGGCAGCCAGAGCGCCGCGAGGAGCGCGTAGCCGCGTCCGGCGCTGCGCCGGCTCGAGACGGACTCGCGCGTGTCGTTCGGTCGGGTCTTCATGCTCGACGCCTCGCTCTCGCCGGCCGCGTCTCGCGCAGACCGGACTCGACCAGCATGCAGGCCGCCGCGGCCACGAGCGCCCACTGGAAGCGGTCGTGCGGCACGCGTTCCTCGCCCGCGGAGTACTCGCGGCCCTCGAGCTTCGCGACGCGCTCCCGGTAGATCTCCTCGAGCGGGAAGGCGGACTGCGTCGCGGCGAGGTACGCGCCGCGGCTTTCCTCGGCGACGCGCTCGAGCGTCTCGCCGGCGAGCGCCGAGATGACCTCGTTGCCGTCGCGGTCGGTCAGGAACTCCTCGCCGCCGCCCACGCGTCCGCGCGGGATCTTGCCGCCGTCCGGCGTGCCCATTCCGATCACGTAGATGCGAATGTTGCGCTCCGCCGCCCGGCGCGCCAGCGCCAGCGCGCGGCCCTCGTGGTCCTCGCCGTCCGTCAGGACCACGATCGCCTCGTGGTTGCCGGAGCGCTCGTCGAAGAGCAGCAGCGCGCGCTCGATGGCCTGGCCAAGGTCCGTGCCGCCGACGCGGTGGTCCTCGGGGTCGATCGTCTCGAGCAGCGTCGCGAGCGTGCGCGTGTCGCGCGTCAGCGGCGCGATCTCGCGCACGTCGCCCGCGAAGGTCAGGAGCGCCACACGGTCGTCGCCGAGCCGGTCCAGCAGCCCGCGCACCTCGCGCTTCGCGCGCGTCAGCCGATCCGGGCGCAGGTCGCGCACCAGCATCGAGTGGGACGTGTCGATGCAGACGACGAGGTCCAGCCCGCGGCGGCGAACCTCGCGCACGGTGTAGCCGCGCACCGGCCCCGACAACGACAGCGCCAGGAACAGCGCCGCGAGCGAGGCCAGCAGCACCCGCGTCCGCGCGCGCGTGCGCGAGAACCCGGGCAGGAAGCGCCGCAGCTGGAGCGGCGACACGAGGCGCTCCCGCGCGCGGCGCCGCGCGTGGAGTCCGTAGATCCCCGCGACGAACAGGAGCCCCGCCGCGAGCGTCCAGGCCGTGGCCGAGGGCCGCAGCAGCTCGAATCCGAGCAGCGCGATCACGGCAGCCTCCGTGCCCAGGAGGCGCTCGAGAGCCAGCCGATGAGGTAGGCGATCAGCGCCGGCAGCAGGACGAGCGGATACAGGTCGAAGGTCTCGGTGAACGTGCGCTCGGTCCGCGGCGTGCGCTCGAGCCGCTCGATCTCGGCGTACACGTCCTCGAGCCCCTGCTCGTTGCGCGCGCGGAAGAAGCGGCCGCCGGTCATCCTCGCGATCTGCTCCAGCTCGGAGCTGTCGATCTCCTGCTCCGAGGCCTGCACGCCGAAGATCGACTGCACGTAGACGAAGCGGCCCGCGAGCACGGTGTAGACCCGCACGCCCTCCTCCGCGGCGAGCTCGGCGGCCTCGATCGGCGAGATGTCGTCGATGTTGTTCTCGCCGTCGGTCAGCAGCACGACGACGCGCGACTTGGCGTCGGACTCGCGCAGCACGGCCACGGACTTCGCCAGCGCGCGGCCGATGCCCGTGCCGTCCTCGGCCTCGAAGCGCACGAGCTCGACCTGGTCGAGGAACCCCGTCAGCGCGTCGGCGTCGAGCGTGAACGGGCACAGGAGCTGCGGGTACTGCGCGAACGTGAAGAGCGCGCAGTAGTCCGAGGCGCCGACGGTGTCGGTCATGCGGCGGCGCGCGAAGTCCCCCACCACGCGCTTGACGACGTCCAGTCGCGTGAGCCCCTTGGCGAGGTCCTCGAACTTCATCGAGCCGGAGCGGTCGACGACGAGCGCGATGTCCACGCCCTCGGCCTCGGTCGTGGACAGGACGTTGCCGCGCAGCGGGCGCGCGAGCGCGACCGCGACGCCGGCGAGGGCCAGGAGCTGGCAGGCGATCGGGATCCAGGCCAGGCGCTGCGGCCAGGAGCGCGGCAGGCGACCGGGCGGCAACATGGACATGCGCGCCGCCTGCGACGCGCGCCGGCGGCGGCCGTGGATCAGCGCGACGGCGGCGATCGGCAGGAACAGCAGGAACAGCGGATCGGCGAGCGAGTAGTCGCCCCACAGCGCGAGACCGGACTCCGCCGAGCTGCGCACCTCGCCGCCCGGCGCGAGGGACGCGGCGCCCGCGGCGGACTGCAGGGAGCTGGCGAGCAGGCTCATGCGGTGGCCTCCTCGCGCGCGGAGCGCGCGCCCTTCTGCGCGGCCGGAGGCGCGGCCGGAGGCGACGCCGCGGACAGCGCCTCGAGCACGGTGCGACCGCGCTGGATCGTCTCGCGCACGGCGAACGGCGTCGGCCGCTCCCCCGCGTACTTCACGCGCGCCGCGGCGTCGAACAGGCCGCGCACGTCCTCGCGGCGCTCCGCGGCGATCTCGTCGAGGGCCGCGGCGAGCCACTCCTCGTCGGTCCGCGCGGCGCGCTGCGCCCCGCGCAGTTCGTCGACGCGCGCGCGCACGGCGCGCGTCAGCTCGTAGTGCGCCGCGCGCACGGCCTCGGCGGACTCCGGCGGACTGCGCTCGAGCTCGGCGATCCACGCCAGCGGATCCGCGCGCGGTGCCTCGACCGGGCGCCTCCCGCGGCGGCGCCACCACCCGGCCGCGAGCAGCGCCGCCGCCAGGGCGCCGAGGCCGAGGACTCCGGGCCACGGCGACACGGGCTCCGGCAGGTCCTGGACGTCGCGGAAGCCGCGCAGCGGGCGCGGCGCGTCCTCGCCCTGGGCCAGGACGCCCGCGACGTCGAGCTCGGCGCCGCGCACGCGGATGCGGCGCACGACGCCCTCGTCCACGTACTCGAACTCGAACGCGGGCAGCTCGCGCAGGCCGGGCTCGAGCGAGGCGACCTCCCACGCGCGCCGCACGACGACCCGGTCGGGATCGACGGGGTCGGGGAGCGCGACCGGCCGCGTCTCGGCGAGCAGGACCCACGTGTCGTCGAGCTCGAGGTCCTCGTTCACGGCGCGCACCTCGACGTCGCGCGGCCGACCGAGGACGAGCGTCCACGTCGAGGGTTCGCCCAGCTCGGGATTGCGCGGTTCGACGACCCAGCGCGCCTCGACGCCCGCACCCTGCGCGGGCGTGCTCGCGGCGGCAGCCGCGAGGCTCGCGAGAACGAACAGGCCGAGGGGCAGAGCCAGGGCGCGCATCACGAAGCGCCTCTCGAGCTGCCCGCCCGGACGGCGACGACGCCCCCGCGCCGGCGCGAGCGGAAGAAGCGGATCACGGGATCGGCGATCTCCTCGGCGGTCGAGAGCTCGATCGTGCCGACGCGCGAGGTGCGCATCAGGTCGTCGAAGGCCGTTCGCCGCGCGGCCGCGGCGGCGGCCCATTCGCGCCGCACCGCGGCGGAGCGGCCGTCGACCTCCGTCCAGCCCCCGCGCTCGGCGTCGCGCAGCGCGATCGGTCCGACCGGCGGCAGCTCCTCCTCCAGCGGGTCGATCACGCGAACCGCGACGAGGTCGTGACGCGTCGCGAGCCCGGTCAGGAGCTGGCGCCACCCGGTGTCCGGGTCGTCGGCACCCTCGAGGGACGCGAAGTCGCTGAGCAGGAACAGCAGCGTGCGACGCCGCAGGTGGCGCGCCTCGTGCTCGAGCACGTCGCGGTAGTTCGTCGCGCCGCGCGGCGGCCGCGGAGCGATCACCTCGCGCACGACGCGCGCCACGGCGCCGGAGCCCTTGCGCGGCGGCAAGTGCAGGGTCGTCTCCGCGTCGAAGAGCGTCAGCCCGACCTGGTCGTGGTTGCGCAGCGCCACGTAGGAGAGCAGCGCGCAGAACTGCGCCGCGACCTCGCGCTTGGTGACGTCGCCGCTGCCGAAGTCCATCGACGCGCTGGTGTCGACGAGGAACTGCAGCGTCAGCTCGCGCTCCTCGACGTAGGTCTTGACGAAGGCCTCGTCGCCCTTCGCGGTGCGGTTCCAGTCGATCGAGCGCACGTCGTCGCCCGGCTGGTAGGGTCGCACCTCTTCGAATTCGACTCCCGAGCCGCGGAACGTGCTGCGGTAGGCGCCCGCCAACACGTCGTTCACCAGCCGGTGCATCCGGATCTGGATCTGGCGCACGCGCGCCATCAAGTCCGGGGCGACGACGTCCGCGTCGCTGCCGTTCTCGGCGTCTCGGGCTCTCGAATTCACGGGCCTGGGCGTCGAAGCTAGGGAACCGGGACGGTTTCGAGGACGCGCTGCACCAGGGCGTCGGAGTTCAGGCCCTTGGCCTCGGCCTCGTAGGTCGGCACGACGCGGTGGCGCAGGACCTCGAGCGCGACGCGCTTGATGTCGCCGGGCGTCACGAAGGCGCGGCCCTCGAGGAACGCGTGCGCCTTGGCCATGACGACGAGCCAGATCGTGGCCCGCGGCGAGGCGCCGAACTGGATCAGGCCGTCGAGCTCCGCCAGGCCGGCGTCGCGCGGGAAGCGCGTGGCGTGCACGACGGACACGACGTACTGCTTGAGGCGATCGTCCAGCGCGACGGCGTCGACCAGCTTGCGGGCGGCCTTCACGCGCTCGAGGTCGACCACGGCCCGCACGGCCGGCGGCGGCTCGGTGCGCGCCATGCGCTCGAGCACCTGCAACTCTTCCTGCTGGTTCGGGTAGTCGATCAAGATCTTCAGCGCGAAGCGATCGACCTGCGCCTCCGGCAGCGGATACGTCCCCTCCTGCTCGATCGGGTTCTGGGTCGCGAGCACCATGAAGGGCTCCGGCAGGGTCAACGTCTCGCCGCCGATCGAGACCGTGTGCTCCTGCATCGCCTCGAGCAGCGCGGACTGCACCTTGGCCGGCGCGCGGTTGATCTCGTCCGCCAGGACGAAGTTGGCGAACAGCGGGCCGCGCCGGATCTCGAAGGAGCCCTCCTTGGCGTTGTAGATCTCCGTGCCGACCAGGTCCGACGGCAGGAGGTCCGGCGTGAACTGCACGCGGTTGTAGCGCGCCTGAACGGCCTGCGCGAGGCTGGTCACGGCCAGCGTCTTCGCCAGACCGGGGACGCTCTCGAGCAGTACGTGCCCGCCCGTGAGCAGGCCGAGGATCAGGCCGTCGATCAGGTGCTCCTGACCGATGATGACCTCGTGCATCGCGCTGCGCAGCTCGGACACCCAGGCGGCCTCGCGGTCGATGCGGGCGGCGGCCTGGGTCGTGGGGGCGGTGGTCATGGTCGCTTCGATGGGGTTCTGGCGGGCCGGGCCGTCGCGAGCGACGGGCGGCCGCGACGGTGGGCCGAGTTCCTGGAGGGGCCGTCTACGGAGATCTGCGCTGCACGTTGGCGCCGCGCGGGGTCGATCGCAGGCCCGCCGAGCCCGCGGCGGCGGGAAGGTCGCGGAGGCGTCGTAAGAGGTCTGCGAGACGCGGCATTGTAGTGAGATCGCGGCCCGGTCCAATCCTCACGCATGCGCGGGACTGGCGCCTCGGCGCGGACGGTCGCTGGATGCGCGCGGGCGGCCTCTCCGTCGCCCGATCCGGGAAAACGCCGCCGCGCGCTCACGGATCGCCCGGGCGGGCGAAGACGTCGCGGTAGCGAGCGAGGTTGCCGCGGCGCACGAACTCGTCGCGGCGGCGCGCCACTTCCTCCACGTAGCGCAGGACGTCGGAATTGCCCGCACGCTCGCGCTCGGCCCGCCAGGCCTCGTAGCTACCCGCCTCGCGGATCCACCCCTTCAGCCGGGTCGGCCCGGTGTTGTAGGCGATCAGCATCTGCTCGATGTCGCTGTCGAAGCGCAGGTCGAGCCAGCGCAGGTAGGCCCCCGCCAGCCGGCCGTTCAGCACGGGATCGGTCAGCAGGTCCTCGCGCGAGGGCTCGGGCACCCCCAGGCGTCGGGCGCGCTCGCGCGCGGTGGGCAGCAGGAGCTGGAAGAGCCCGAGGGCCGACTTGTGCGACACGGCGCCGAGTCGCCCGCGGCTCTCCACGAACATCATGCCGGCCAGGAGCTCGGGCTCGAGTCCGCACTCGTGCACGGCGGCGTAGATCGCCTCGGCCTGTGCCTCGACGCGCTCGTAGGAGTTGAACGCCAGCACCTCGCGGCCGACGCGCACGGCGGGCTCCCGCAGGAGCGGCAGCGCGGCACCCGCGAGCAGCACGAACGCCACGGCGGCAGCGGCCCACGTGCGGGGATGCCTGCGCAGCGTGCGTCGAACGGCCCGGAGCGCCTTCACCGCCAACGTTCTTCGAGCTCTTCGACGAGCTGCGCGATGGCCGCCGTGTTGTCCTCGCCCGCGGGCAGCTCGACGGCGTGGCCGAGCATGCGCTCCAGCTCGCGGCGCGCGCGCTCGGAGAGGTGCGCCGGCACGCTGTACTTGCCGCCCGACAGCGCGAGGAGGAAGCGCGCTCCCTCGGCCGTGCCGCGGCCGCGCAGCGCGTCGGGGACGGGACTGGACACACCGGAGCGCTCGAGGCCGGCGCAGAACCACGCGATCGAGTCGTCGTGCACGACGAGGTCCCACCACTTCCACCAGGCGCCGGCGGGGTCGGGCTCTCCGCGCAGGTCCATCCCCGTCAAGACGGCGAGCTCGGCGGCGACCTCGGCGTCCTCGGGATTCTCCGTCAGCACGCTCATCAGCGTCGACGCGACCTGCGGCACGCCCTGGTAGGCGAGCAGCAGCGCGGCCCCGCGCTTGGCGGCCGGCGAGGGACCGTGGACCGCGCGCAGCAGATCGGCGTGGGCGGCGGGGCCGAGTGTGAGCAGGCCGCGGCGGACCGGCTCGACCACGCCCGCGGCGCGACCTTGACCGAGGAGCGAGACGAGCAGCGAGGCCGAGCGCGGATCCGCGAGGTCCGCCAGGCCGGAAGCGGCGGCCGCCTGCACGGAGGGATCGGGATCGGTCAGACCGATCACGAGCGCGTCGAGGACGTTGTCGCCCCCGAGGACTCCGATCGCCGACAGCGCGGCGGCGCGGATGCGCGTGGAGGCGATCCGCGCGCGCACCAGCAGCTCCTCGCGCGCGGACTCCACGCGCCCGCGGCCGAGGGCCTCGACCGCGGCGAGCTCGACGGACGGGTCGGGATCCTCGAGCAGGCCGTTCAGCACGTCGACGTCCGCCTCCGTGGGCGCGTCGCCGAGCAGCTGGGCGGCCGCGCGGCGCAGCTCGGGTTCGGGGCGTTGCGCGACTTCGCGCGCGAACGCGGGGCCCGCCGCGGCGACCACGGAGGCGAGCGTCGCCTCGTCGCCGGCGCCCAGCGACGCCACGTGTGCGTCGATCAGGTCGACGGCCAGCTCGGAGGGAATGGGCGCGAGCTCGTCGTCGGTGCTGCCCGCCGCCCGGCGCGCGGCGCTGAGGAGCAGGGCGACCAGCGCGCGCGAGCGCGGCCCCGAGCGCAGCTCGTCGCGCAGCAGCTCGAGCAGCGGCGAGAAGTCCTTCGCCACGAGCGCGTCGGCGGCGTCGAGCCGCTTCAGCTCGTCCAGCCCGGGCTGCCGTTCGCTGGTCGGATGCGCGGCGAGCCACGCGAGGACGGACTGCTTCAGGCGGGCGTTGCGCGCGGCGGGGTCCTGCTCGGCCTCCCACCAGCCGGCGTCGTCGAGCCAGAGCTCGAGCGAGCTGGCGTGCACGCCGGGAACGAAGTAGCGCTGCCAGCGGTTGCGATCGCGCACCAGGTCCGCCGCGTGGAGGACCTCGTCGAACCAGGCCTCGTCCACGGCCGACCCGAAGTGGAAGGCCTTGCTGCGGCCGTCGAGCACGAGGACGAGCGAGCGCGCGCCCGGTCCGTCGGACCCGCGCCTACCGGGCAGGCGCTCGGCGCCGAGCACGCCCTCGCGCTGCAGGACCGCCAGCAGGTCCGCGGCCTCGTTCCGGGTGACGTAGAGGGTCTCGCCGACCCGCAGGCTGCCTTCACCGCCCTGCCAGATCGCGTCCGGCCCGAGCAGCGCGAACGCGTCCGTCCTCGCGGCGCCGTTCTTCGCGACCTCGAGTCGCAGCGTCCCGACGCGCTCGGGATCGACGGGAATGCGCGCGCGATGGGCGGTGAACCAGCGCGACTCGCGCGCCCACCAGTCCACCCACGCGGGGCCGTCGCTGGCGTAGCTCTCGCCGGAGATCAGCGTCAGGCGCCGGATGGCCGCTCCGTGGAGCGACGTGAAGTCGTTGTGGAAGACGCGGCCGGACACCGCGCGCACGAGGGCGTGGGCGACCTCCTCGTCGAGCCACTCCGTGCTCTCGACGTCCGCCGAACGGAACCCGATACCGGCCAGGGCGGCGGCGCAGACGCCGCTGATGAAAGGATCGCTGGAGTCGAGCCCCTGCAGCAGCGGATCGACCTGTGCCAGGTCGAGAATCGGCTGCACGAGCTCGTCCTCGCGCTCGACGATGGCGAGCAGCGCGTAGGCGTTCTCGCGCAGGATCCAGGGCCGCCCGAAGGCGCGGTTCACGAGCGCGGCGTCGATGCGTTCGTCCACTCCGCGGGCGAGGGCCGACGCGGCGCGGAACGCGACGCGCGCGGAGCTGTCGCCGAGCACGTCGATCAGGAGTCCGAGGGAGCGCGAGTCATCCAGGCGCTCGAGCAACTGGACGGCGCGCAAGCGCGTGTCCGACTGCTCGGACTCGAGGCGCGGCGCCAGCTCCTCGAGGACTCCGGGCGCTCCCAGGCGATCCGCCAGGTGGCGGAACGCCCCCTGCCGGACCGGAGCCTGCGGATGTTCGAGCAAGCGCGCGAGGTACGCGACCGTTCCGCGCTGGGGATCGCGCATCACGGCGTCCAGCAGCGGCATGCAGGCCTCGCGCGGAACCCGCTCCTTCAGGCGCGTCTGGACCAGGTCCCCGTCCTCCGGGGTCCCGGCGAGCAGCAGTGTGCGCGCCGCGGCGACCAGGGAGGCCGGCCGCTGCGAACGCAGCGCGCGGCGCGACGCCTGCAGGCCGGGAGATCCCATCACGCAGAGGCTCTCGACCGCCTGATCGACGAGCCGGTCGCTGGGATTGTTCAGGCGATCGAGCTGCTCGAGGACGTACGCCGCCGCCTCGCCGAGTTCGACCTCGGGCAGCGTTTCGGCGCGCCGGACGGCGATGCCGCGCTCGCCCGTCCGCGGCGGCTTCGGAGGCTGCACCACCGGGGATCCCGACGGCAGCTGGAGACCGCGCCGGTCGCGGTCGCCGCGCGCGGCGGGCTTGGAGCTCGAGCCGGACCCGGCACCGGGCTTCCGCTCGGGCAGGTCCACCTGGGCCGCGGCGGGCAGCACCAGGCAGAGAGCTCCGAGGAGCGTGGCGGCCCTCCGGGCCCCGGACGCGGTCCACCGACCCGGCCGATCGACGAGACTGACGAGTTGCGTTCCCAACATGGAATCGGTCGCGGCCCCGGGTCGGCGGCGCTCCCCGCGAGCGCGCCCCCGGTTCGGGCCTTCCACCCCTACCGCGATCGGCCGACCAAGATACGCGATCGGGCGCTGCGGTGCCTCGCGCGCCCCCGCTTCCCGCCCGCGCGACTCGCAGAGCGGGCTCCGGCCGCGGGCGCGCGACCGCGGAGCCGAACGCGCTCGCCGCCCCCCGGCGCGTCGAAGTTCCCGGTCGGGGCCCGGGACCGCGGACCCTCCGGACTCAAGGCTCCTTCGGGCCGCGTCGATAGCGACCTGGTCCCCATCCTTCCATGAGCACGCCCCAGGAGCTCCACCCCAGGTGACCCCGAGCCCGCTCGCGGCCGCCGCGCGCACCTCGCGGCGGTCCCGAGAAATCCAGGCTCCCGGAGACGACGATGACCGATCAGGACCGCCGCGAGTTCAGCCGAGTGGACATCGAGCTCCAGGTCGAGCTGCACGCCGACGGCCACCGGCAGCCGGACGCCCGCACGCGGGACCTCTCCGCGATCGGTGCCGTGATCGAGACCGGTCGCCTGCTGCCCGTCGGCACGTCGTGCCGGCTCTCGCTCTCCCCCGCGGGCACACAGCAGGATGTGCGCATCCGCGTCGAGGGTCTGGTCGCGCGGGTCTCCGACGGCGCCCTCGGCATCGAGTTCACGAGCATCGACCCGGAGAGCTACGAACACCTCCGCCATATCCTCTGCTTCCACGCCGACGACCCCGACGCGATCGAGCGCGAGCTGCGCGAGCACCTGGGAATTCGCCGCCACGAAGCCTGACGTGGCTCGACGCCCCTCCCGACGATCATGAGCTCTGAAGCCTCGCTGCGGATTCGTGAGATCGTGCGCAAGCGCGCCGGCTTCGTCCTCGATCCCGCCAAGGACTACCTGCTGGAGGCTCGGCTCCAGCCGATCCTCGCGACGTTCTGCCTCGACTCGCTCGCCGAGCTCGTGGCGCGCATCGACGGCGGATCCGCGCGGCTCCTGCGCGCGGCCATCGACGCCCTGATCGTGGGTGAGACGAGCTTCTTCCGCGATACGGCGCTGTTCGACGCGCTGCGCGAGGTCGTCCTCCCCCCGCTCGTCGAGCGCCGGGCCGCCGCGCGCAAGCTGACGATCTGGTCCGCGGTCGCGTCCACCGGTCAAGAGCCCTACAGCATCGCGATCCTCCTGCGCGAGCACTTCCCGAAGCTGCGCTCCTGGGAGACGCTCGTCCTCGCGACCGACCTCTCGATCGACTCGCTGCGCAAGGCGGGGAGCGGACGCTACTCGCAGCTCGAGCTGAACCGCGGCGTGGCGCCGCGGCTCCTCGCCCGGCACTTCCGACGCGATGGAATCGAGTGGCTGGTGCATCCCGAAGTTCGCCGCCTGGTCGAGTTCCGCCGACTCAACCTCGCCAAGCGCGAGTGGCCCGAGCTGCCGCGTGCCGACGTCGTGTTCCTGCGCGGCGCGCTGAAGTACTTCGATCCGCGGCGCCGCTCCGAGATCCTGCGGCGCGTTCGCTCCGTGCTCGCGCCCGACGGGTTCCTGTTCCTCGGCCAGGACGACGCTCCGACCGGTCCCACCGAGGGCTTCGAGCCGATCGAGGTCGGCGGGGCCCGCTTCTACCACCCGATCCACTCCGGGGAGCACGAGCCGCCCCCGGCGACGCCGGCCCGGCGCCCGGGCCCGGCCGTCGAGGCGCCCCCGGACTCGCCCCGGGCCGACTGACCTCCGCCGGAGGCCTCGAAGCGGCCCGTTTCAGTTCAGGAACGCCCCCCCGATGGCCGACAGGCTCCGAAGAGACCGGGCTCGTGGCCCGCTCGTTCCTCCATGGCCCAGC
>CAYGPA010000102.1:0-12644 GCA_964351535.1 uncultured Planctomycetaceae bacterium | reverse complement strand
CGTCCGGGGCGAGCCCCACCGAGATCGGCGGGAGCCCGAGCGGGTCTCCGAGGTCGGAGCTCGCCTCGAGCTTGACCGCCAGGGACTCGCGCTCGTTGGCGCGGGTCTCCACGGCGCCGACGAGGGCGCCGAGCTGCGAGCGGCGCTTCTCCAGGGTCTGGGTCTCCGCCTCGAGCTCGACGAGCTCCGCGCGGAGCTTCGTCGCCTCGGTCATGGCCGAACGCCGACCCGCCTCGGTCTCGGCGGCCAGCGTGCGTTCGAGCGCGATGTCGTAGGACGCCTGCTTCTCGCTGTAGTCGGCGTCGAGCGAATCCAGACGCTGGTCGACGGCGTTCATCTTCTGGTCGTAGAAGTCGAGCGCTTCCTCCTCGGCGCGACGCACCGTGGGGCCGCCGAGGATCAGGTCCATGCGCATTCCGCGGATGCGGCCGCGCAGCTGCTCGACGTCGGCGGACGAAGAGGTCGGAGGTTGCGGGTCGGCGGGCTCCTGGCCGAGGAGGAGCACGAAGGGCAGTAGTGCGAAGATCATGGGAGTCACCTCGGGGTCAATCAGCCGGGGGGGGGTCAGTCAGCCGGGCCGGCCGAACCTTCGACGGCCTCTCTCAGGACGTCGGAGTAGCGCGGAATGGACAGCCCGGGCCGCGAGAGATCGCGGGCGCCGAGCGAAATGCGGCGAGCACTGGAGTCCTGCAGCCAGTCGAGAACCCCGGCGAGCTCGGGGCTCGGGCCCTCGAGCGTGCCCTGCAGCTCCATCAGGTCCTGGAAGGCCTCCAGGATCTCGTTGGTGCGCGCGGTCTGCGAATAGCCCGCCAGGAGCTGCTCCAGGTACATCAGGTCGAGGCTCATCTGCAGCCGGATCCGGTCCAGCGCGTGGAACATCTGCCCGATCAGGAGGTCGGCCTCGACGTCGGGCGCCTTGACGTTCCCCGCGCGCGCGGCGGCGTGCACGATCTGCAGGCGGCGCTTGGACAGCTCGAGCGCGTTGCGCTCCTGCTGGTAGCTCCACACCAGCGAATCCAGCTGGCGCCGCGTCTCCTGCGGCATGCCGCGCAACGGCTTGTAGGAGCGCGCGTCGAACTGGGAGGGATCGAGCGTCTCCACGAACTGCGCCAGGTTGGTGCGCGCCTGTTCGGAGGAACGCACGCGCATCGTGATGACGGCGCGGTTCTGCTCCTCCGAGCCGAAGATCAGCGCCAGGTCCTCCGCGCGCAGCGACGCCGCCATCTTGTTGGCGTAGTAGCTGATGCGGTAGCGCTGCGATTCGAGGAAGTCGACGAGCTCGACCTGCTTCGCGACCGGACCTTCGACGTAAGACGTGACCGCCTCGAGGATCGGGCCTTCGTTGTAGTCGTTCTCGGGCCCCGCGGTCGCGCGCAGGTCCTCGAGGATCTGCGCGGTCTCGGTGGCCACCGAGCGCCCGCTCTCGATCTCCTCGCGGAAGCGGCCGAGCTCGCGCTGGAAGGCCTGGAACTCGCGGATGGCTTCCTCGACGTCGAGCTCCTTGATGGTGAC
The DNA here is from genome assembly GCA_964351535.1 of uncultured Planctomycetaceae bacterium. Classification (GTDB taxonomy): domain Bacteria; phylum Planctomycetota; class UBA1135; order UBA1135; genus JAUIDW01. Next base: position 11,132 of record CAYGPA010000102.1, on the reverse strand, counting down.
GGGGACGTCCTCGGGCGTCTGCGCAGCCGCAGCCGGCGCGCCGACGAGGAGCAGGAAGAGGATGGAGGATCGCGGAACCATGTTCGTTCCTGGGTGGTTGCGTTGGGGCGTGCAAGCCGCGACACGAGACACCGGAGGCGCCGTGTCCTCGACTGGAGACAAGCGAAGCGAGAAGGGGACAGTGCGTCGTCGCCGGGTCCCATTGTACGGATGTCCGGGGCTCCCGCCGTACGGCGCGCAAGGTCGGCCGGTCCGGGTGCAAGAGGCGTGCCGCGGCAGGCGAGAGCGCCGCTGCAGGGGCCCGCGTGCTCCGGAGAGTGCAGCACGAAACGAGAGCGCCGGACGCGCCGGCTCCAGGAGCCCGCACGTCCGGCGCGGCGAACCCGCGTCCGGGCCTACTCGCCCGGCTCGGCCGGGTCCTCGGGCGGTGCCGCCGCGATGCGGGCCTCCGTGATGCGGTCGACGCGCTTCAGCATGCGCGCCAGGCCGGTGATGAAAGCTCCGTTGCCCTGCAGGATGATGCAGTTCGAATTCGCCAGCGGAATCGCCTGCATCCGCGTCGCGTCGGGAGACAGCGTGCGCAGGGAGTTGCCGAGCTGACGCACGTCGACGTTGGCCAGGTGCAGCTCGGTCTGGATCATGAGCGCCGGGTGCTCGGCGTACGCGTCGAGCTCCGACTCCGGAACGAAGGTCGTGGTCCAATGAGGCGGCATCCGCGAGCGAGCCGTCTCAGCGGGCTGGATTCCGAGCAAGCGCGGCTCCCGCGCCTGCAGGTCGAACAAGACCATGCCGCGGTCGACCAGCACGGCCTCGACGAACGCGTAGACCCGCTCCGCCGGCACCACGGCGTCGTTCAGCAAGCCGACCTGCGTGCTCGCGAGCAGCTCGCGCGTCGTGACGTCCATCGAGAAGTTCTGACTCGTGACGCGCGAGAACTCCCTCAGCAACACCTCGAGGCTGGAGTCCGCGCCCACGGTGAAGCCCTCCGTCGCGGCGGGAAACCTCTCGGCGGCCGTGGTTCCGGTCGCGGTCTCGGCCGTGGCCACGGCGACGGGCGCGGGATCCGCGACGGGTAGCAGGACGAGTGACAAGGCGGCGAGTGCCGATGCGTGGACGTTCATCTTCGTATCCCCCCTGGACAGGTTCGAGTGGACAAGGTTCGAGTGGACGGGTTCGAGCCCTCCGACGCCGCGTCGCCTCCGTTCTTCCCCGCGAGTCCGCTCAGGCCGCGCCCACCGGCATCTCCCGAACGCCCATCCCGTCGCCGGTGAGCGCGAGGCGCCCGGCCCGCAGCTGCAGTGCGTCCGCGCCGAAGATCTCCGCGCGCCAACCGCGGAGCGCGGGGACGTCGGGAGCTTCCTCGGTCGCGATTCGATCGAGGTCGCTGCGCCTGGCGATCATCGCGGGCGAGACGTCGTGCGCGTCGCAGCGCACCCGGAGCAGCGCCTGGAGCAGCGCCACCAGCGACTCGTGGCCGGCCAGCGGCGGACGACTCTCCGGCGCGGCCGGCCACTCGTCCTCCGGCGTCTCGAGCGCGCGCGCGATCGCCGCCAGCATGGCGCTGCCGTCTTCGCCCTTCGCCACGTGCGGCTTCAGTCCCCGCACGCGCGCGAGCTGGTCGCGGTCCTCCGGCAGATGGAGCGCGATCTCCGCGAGCGCATCGTCCCGCACCACCCAGTTGCGCGGGATGTTGCGGTCGCTCGCTTGCTGCTCGCGCCAGGCGGCGAGCTCGCGGAGGACGGCGAGGTCACGACGCTGCGGACGCCGCAGCCGGATCCGACGATAGGCATTCCGCGGGTCGACCTGGTAGCGAGACGGATCGAGGAGCGCGGCCATCTCCTCCGCGACCCACGCGCCCCGGTGCTTGGCCTCCAGCTCCCGGGCGAGGATCTCGTAGATCCGGCAGAGGTGCGTGACGTCGCCCAGGGCGTACTCGATCTGGCGGTCCGACAGCGGCCGGACCGACCAGTCGACGGCCTGCGACGCCTTGTCGAGCCGGACGTCGAGCAGCGCCTCGACGAGTTTCGCGTAACCCGGCTGATCCCCGTGCCCGCACACGGCGGCGGCGATCTGCGTATCGAAGACCGGCTCGGGGACCCGGCCGATCGCGTGGAAGAAGATCTCGAGATCCTGAACGGCGGAGTGCAGCACCTTCACCGTCTTCTCGTCGCAGAGCAGCTCGCGAAGCGGCGCGAGGTCGATGCCCGGCACACGGGGATCGATGGCCGCCGCGTGCTCGCCGTACGCCACCTGGACGAGGCAGAGATCCGCGTAGTAGGTCGATTCGCGCAGGAACTCCGTGTCCACGGCGATGTAGGGGGCGCCGCGCAGGGCGCGGCAGAAGTCGGAGAGCGCGGAGGTGTCCTGGATCAGCATGAGTTGCGTGGAATCTGCCCGTTGCATCTGCCCGGGGAATCTGCCCGGGGAACCTACCGGAGGAACGGCCGCCGAAGGGTTCACCCTCGGCGTGAAGGGTCGTGCTCTTGCTCGGCCTCGTTCTCTGCGGCGTCTTGCGCGAGGTGCAGGAGCACGGTCCCCGCGATCATCAGCATGGTGCCCAGCAAGGCCCGCGTCATCAGGCGCCCGCCCGCGTCGCTCTGCGGCGTCACGCCCTCGGGGTCCACGAGCGCGGTCCACCCCAGGCTGATCCACGCGAAGACACCCGCCAGCGCGCAGAGCCCGCCGGCGACGCGCAGGAAGGGTCTTCCGGATGAGCTTCGCATGCGACTCGGATCGTACCCGTTCCCCTCGGGCAGGCGGCCGCTGGAACCGTACGCGGCCGGCTTTCCCACCCACGAGCGCCTACTTCTCGTATCCGTTGCCCGCGCGCGTGAACTCGAAGCTCCTGGGGCGGCCGCCGTGGACGAAGCCGATCGAGGCGCGCAGGGAATCCTCGGCGACGAGCTCGTACACGATGCGCTGCGGGGAGTCGTGCCGAGGGTTCTCGAACACGGCGCGCGTGCCGTCCAGCTCGGTCAGCACGAATGTGGTCGGCGGATTGCCGCCGGGCTGCGCGACGTACACCAGCCCCCCGTCGCGCTCGACGACGCGCAGGAACTCGAAGCCGACCATCTTGTCGCCCCGGATCGTGCGCGACACGCCGAGCATGGCGCCGGCGCCCGGTGGGCTCCAGCGCTCCTCGATCGACGATTTGCTCGTCGTCCCGACCCACGCGCCGGCCAGCCACGCCACGTCGTCGATCGCGGCCTCGGCCCGCTCCGGCAGCTCGATGTCCTCGGGATGGCGGTAGAGCGCAACCGACCTGTATCCGTCGGGAGGATCGATGGCGACGTGCACCAGCATTCCGTCGGGCACCACTTCGAAGGCCTTGCGCAGCAACCCGAGGCGCGCGCCGTCGGACGCGCGCACGGTCTCGTTCTCGTACGCGAACAGGCCGTCGTTCCATACGCCCGTGTAGCGCCGGATCGTCTCGCCCTCGGGGACCTCGAGGGTCGAGCCGTCGAGCGCCATGCGCTCCTCGCGCCCTCCGGAGCGCAACCATACGAGCGCGTCCTCGTCGACGCGCAGCCTGAGCCGCGGGCTCATGGGCGGCCCGTGGTCCTCGAGAGCACGGCCCTCCGTCCGGTCCTCGACGTAGATCCACTCGCCGTCCAGCGCGCGCACCTCGTCGGCCTGCGCCAAGCGCCCGCTCGGGACCCGCGCGGCCGGGGCCGCGCCGAGGGCTGCGAGGAGTACGAGCGGTATTGCCAGCCAGTTTCGCAAGTGCATTGCGGAGTCCTCCGTTCGAGTTGCGATCGACGATGAGCAGCGTAGCAAGCCGGCGATCGTCCGGGACCCGTGACCTGCCCACCGGGAGGGCCGGCGCGAGGGCCGCTTCCGGGGAGGGGTGGCACCCGACGCCCGCCCCTGGGAGGGAAGCGCCTGCCCACGCCGACCCGGCCTCCCTAGACTCGACGTACGCAACCGTCTCGCTGCGAGGAGGAGATCCATCCCATGACCGACTCACCCACGACTCCCGGGACTCGACCGCTGCGGTCGACAGCCGCCCTGGCGCTGGCCCTGTTCGCCGCTTGCCACGCCCCGGCCCCTCCGGAACGAGCGCTCCCGGAATCGACCCTCTCGGCGAACAAGGCCCTCGGCCGGGTCTGGTTCGAGGAGGTCATCAATCGCCGGAACCTGGATGCGATCGACGAGCACTACGCCGAGGACTACGTGCATCACGGAGCCGAGGAGTCGGAGGTACGCGGCATCGAGGCCGCGCGAGCGATCGCGGCCTCGATCCTCTCGGCATCGGCGGACCGAGTCGCCGTCGTGGAGCAGCAGGTGGCCGAAGGCGACCTCGTCGTCACGCGCTTCGTGAGCCGCGGAACGCACACCGGCGCCTTCCGCGGCCGCGAGCCGACCGGCGAGGAGTGGATCACCGAAGGCATCTGCATCAGCCGCATCGAGAACGGGAAGATCGCCGAGGACTGGGAGCTCATCCACGTCTCCGGCCTCTGAATCGGCCGCTCGGGTGGCCGCGGATGGGATCTGTCCACGGCTCCCGAACGCCCTCCGGGAACCCCGCAGGAGCCCTCGAGCGCAGGGGTCCTGGTAACGGGATCACCGAGTCGTACGCTCGCTGCGTTCGATGTTGCCCACGTCGCGCGAGCGCCGACTCGCGACGACCCGCACGAGAGCCGGCAGGAGCGTCTGTCGGAAACCAGCCGGGAGGAAAGACCGTGATGATCCACCGAACCGCGTTGCTCCTCGCTCTCCTTCTCACGCCCGCGCCGAGAATGCTGGCCGGCCAGGAGGCGGGCAGCTTCTCGATGACCCCCGTCAGCGCCGAGGGCTTCGCGGTCCTGCGCGAGTTCTTCCGCTACGACCCGGGCATCCCGCTGGAGGCCCGGAAGGTCGACGAATTCGCGGGGTCGGGCTTCGTGCGAGAGAAGCTGGTGTTCCGGGGCATCCGCGACAGCCGGGTCCCCGCCTACCTCGCCCTCCCGACGACGGGCGCTCCCCCCTACCCGTGCGCGATCCTCCTCCACGGCATCGGCGGCTCCAAGGAGGGCTGGTGGCTCGAGGAGGCCTCGCACTCCGGCCGTCGCCTGACGGACGGCTTGCTGGCGGCGGGGTTCTGCGTCCTGGCTCTCGACGCCGAGTACCACGGCGAGCGGCTGGCGAACAACGACTACGAATCCGCGACCGTCTTCACGTTCCAGCGCGGATGGATGCAGCGCGCGAGGGACATGATCGTGCAGTCGGTCGTGGAGCACCGCCGCGCGATCGACTACCTCGAGACCCGCGACGACGTGGACGCGTCGCGAATCGGAATCGTCGGCTACAGCATGGGCGGAATGACGACGTTCATGATTACCGCCGTCGAGCCGCGTGTCTCGGCGGCCGTGGCGTGCGTGCCGCCGCTCATGCGCGAGGACCGTTCCCCGGTCGCGATCCACAACTACGCCCCGCGGATCGCGACCCAGCCGTTCCTCATGCTGGTGGCCGAGGACGACCCGGCGAACACCACGCAGGAAGAGGCGCGCCGGCTCCACGAGCTGATCGCGAGCCCGGCGAAGGAGATCGGCTTCTACCCGGGCGGACACCTCCTGCCCCCGGAGTGGACCCGACGGGCGCTGAAGTGGATGGAGGCGAGCCTGCAGTAGTCGGCGCTGCCCACACCCCGGGAGCGAAGAGCCATGTCGAAAATCGTCAACCTTCCGTAACGACCGTTCGGGACCAGGAGCCTCCGCTAGGCTTGGCGGGATGAAATGCATCGCCTTCGTCGCGGCGCTCGCAGCCGCGTCTGCGTCGGGCCCCGTGAACGACTGGGCCACGTCCCGCAAGCCCGCCTGGACCCGCATCGAGGGCAGCGCGGAGTTCCGCGGAACCAGCGCCCGCTTCGAGTGGCTGTTCGCCCCGACGGGCTTCCGCCGGACGATCCGCGGCCCGGTCGGAGAGGTCACCGTGTTCGATGGCGAACGCGTGTGGCGTAGCGAGAACGGCGGGCCGGCCTTCGAGCTCGAGTGCTTCGCGCGTGAGCGGATCCTCCTCGAAGCGACGGTGTGGTCGGGGTCCTGGCGCGAACACGCCCTCTCGACCGACGACGAGGGTCCGACGAAGCGCGAGCTGCGGCTGCCCGGGGGATCGATCACGGCCGAGCTCCTCGTCGGGCTCGAACCACGAGACCCCGAGCGTCTCGTCGTGCCCGCGAACGGCGCAGGCCACCGCTTCGAGTTCGACGGTTGGGCGGACCGTGCGGGTGGACGCTGGCCCGCCCGCGTCACCGAGCGCTCCCCGGCGGGCCTCGAGCAGTCCTTCGAGGTCGAGGCCGCGGCGTCGCTGGACGAGGAACCGACCGACGCGCTGACCCGCCCCGCGACCGCCTCGCCGGCGATCTTCGATCCCGACGCGCCGGACGCCGTCGACGTACGCGCGAGCTCCACCGGACACCTCTTCGTTCGCCCGACGGTGAACGGGGAGGACGTCGGCTGGTTCCTGTTCGACTCGGGAGCCGGCGCCACACTCTTGAGTCCGGAGGTCTCCGAACGCCTGGGCCTCGAGCCGTTCGGCGAGGAGCGCCTGACGCCTTTCGGCCCGAAGGCCTTCGAGGCACGGCTGCGCCGCGTCGCGAGCCTGCGGCTCGGGCCGCTCGAGATCCGTGACCTCGTCGCGATCGACCGGGTCGGTCCCGACATGGCCAGCCGTCTGCTGGGCGAGCCGGTGGCCGGCGTGCTCGGCTGGGACGTGTTCCTGCGCAGCATCGTCACGATCGATCCGCGCGAGCCCGCGATCGCGATCTCGAATCCAGCGACGTTCGAACACCCGTCGGCGGACTGGCAGCCGCTCTCGCTGCACTGGAAGGTTCCGTACGTCCAGGCCCGCTTCGAGGGCGACCGCGAAGGGCTCTTCCTCCTCGACACCGGCGCCGGCAACGCGAGTGTGATCTTCCACGCCGCCGCCGTGGAGCGGCTCGCGCTGCTCGACGGACGCGAGACCGTCGAGGCGAGCGGTGGCGGCCCCGGCGGTGACGTGGCGATGCGCATCGGAGAGCTCGAGTGGTTCGAGCTCGCGGGAACCCGCCGGACGGCGGTGCCCGCGGTGTTCAGCGTCGGTGCGGACGGCGAGGACGACCCGTACACCCTCGGGTTCCTCGGCGCCGGGATCCTGGGGACGGTGGACGTGGTGTACGACTACGGCCGACGCCGCATCGCTTTCGTACCGGACGATACCCGCTGAGCCGGGGAGCGTTGTCCCTCGGGGGATCGGAACCCGGGGGGACCGAGCGCTCGTTCTACTCGCCTCGCGGATCTTCTACGATCCGCCGGCATGCCCCACGCCCATCCGACCGGCATCCTCCTGGCCCTGATCCTCGCCGGCTGCTCGGTTCCCCCACGGCCTGTGTCCCCTGCAGCGGATGGCGGTTCCTTCCCGCCGGACACCGAGCTCCGTGCGGCCGTGGAGCGCTCCTTGCCGCTGCTCCAGGAGAGCATGGACACCTGGATCCGGGAGGTGTCGTGCATCTCGTGCCACCACCAGGGACTGGGGACGATGGCGGTCGTGATGGCGTCGGAGCGCGACATCGCCATCGACCAAGAGCTCCACGCGCGACAGCTCGAGCGGCTCCTCGCGACGACTCCCGGAGGGGCCCTGCATGGCGACGCCGGGATCAACGCGACTTTCGGCAGGAGCTTCCAGCTGCTTGCGCTGGGCGCCGCCGGGACCCCGCGCGACGCGCGCACCGACGCGGTCGCCAGCTTCCTGCAGGGCAACGCGGTACGGTGCGATGCAGGTGGCGGAGAGAGCCCGTGGCTGTCGGTCAGCTTCCGCCCCCCACTCGAGGCCTCTCGCGCCACCGGAGCGGCCTTCGCCCTGCGCGCGCTCGACCTGTATCACGCGGATGCGCGTGCCGCGTCCGCGGAGAAGACCATCGCACGCGCGCGGCGCTACCTGGAGGAGTTCGAGCCGGAGAACTCGGAGGAACGCGCCATGCGGCTCTTCGGGCTCGGCTGGTCAGGAGCCGCAGAGCACCGGATCCGTGAGGCCGCGCACGACATCCTGCGCGCTCAACGGCCGGACGGGGGCTGGGCACAGCTCGAGACGATGGAGAGCGACGCCTACGCAACGGGGCAATCACTCGTCGCCCTGCAGCAGATGGCTGGACATGCACCGAGTGACCCGGCCTTCGAGCGAGGTGTTCGCTTCTTGCTCGACCGACAGCTCGCGGATGGTTCGTGGCTGGTGGAAACGCGACGGCGATCCCCCGGACTGCCGTACTTCGAGTCGGGCTTCCCACACCTCTTGCACCAGTTCATCTCCACGGCCGCGACCGCGTGGTCGACCATGGCGCTCTGCTGTGCACTCGACCCCACGCCATCCGATGCATTTCACGGCTCCCGGCCCCCGCGAAACCCGGAGACGGCCCCCATCGGCCTGGAGGGGATCCATCTCGCCGCCGCGTTCGGAACGCTCGAAGACCTCGAGCGCGCCCTGGAGCGCGGAGCCGATCCGAACACCCCCGGAGCCGAGGGGCTCACCCCGCTGCACCTGGCCGTTCACGACGCGCGCATGGTGAGGCTGCTGCTCGAACGGGGCGCCGAGGTCGACGCACGCACGGCGCACGGGGCCACACCTCTCATCCTCGCCGCCTGGTACGACAGTGAGGACGACGCCGCGGCGGAGCTGCTTCTGTCTCACGGCGCCGACGTGAACGCGCGAGCCACGAAGGACGGCATGACTCCGCTCCTTCGCGCCGTTCGCAGCAGCAAGATCGCGCTCGTGCGCGACCTCCTCAGGAGAGGCGCCGACCTGGAAGCGACGGACACCGAGGGATTGAGCGCGCTGCACTGGGCGACCTCGGGCGCCGACGTGGACATGGCCGAGTTCCTGCTCACCTCGGGCGCCGAAGTCGACCCGCGCTGCGGGGACGAAACCCCCCTCCACTGGGCGAGCCACGACGGCTACGACAAAGTCGTCCGCTGCCTCCTCGCGCACGGCGCAGATCCGAACGCGACCGACGAACAGGGCATGACCCCGCTCGCATGGGCGGCCAAGGTGGACCACGGAAACGCCCGGACCCTCGAGGCCCTGCTCGCCGCGAAAGCGGACGCATCGATCGCCGCCACCAACGGCCGCACCCCCCTGGACTGGGCGAAGTACTTCGCCAACGAGGCCGCGGTGGAGAGACTGGAGCAGCGGCGTGCTTCCCGCTGACTCGGACGACGCGCCTGGATTCGCGGTGGAGCGAAGTGGTGACCCCGAGGGGATTCGAACCCCTGTCGCCAGGATGAAAACCTGGTGTCCTAGGCCAGACTAGACGACGGGGCCACCGGTTCGCAGGCGGGCTGCGAAGGGAGGGAAGTTAGTGCGCGGTCGGGGGGGTGTCAAACTCGGCCGGGGGAATTCGCGGTGGTTTCAGGTGGGGGTCCAGCCGGCGGCTTGGAGTCGGGTCGTGACGTGGGTGTACTCGCGTTCCAGGGCGGTGACGAGGTCGGCGGGCGTGCGGGTCGGGCCGGGGAGGACGTCCCAGGTGTAGGTTTCGATCTCGACGTGGCGTTCGGGGACGCCGAGGTGGGTCGAGGGGGCGGCGACGAGGTCGAGGAGCTCGTCGGCGGCGGTGCGGGTCGTGGCGAGCGCGGGCGTGTCCCCCACCGCGGCGAGGTCGACGGGCACGTGGAAGTGGCAGCGCCACTCGCGGGCCCGCCACCAGGGGGAGCGGCGGTCCGCGAGGGCCTCGCGGAGCTCGGGCAGGTCGGAGGCTTCGAGGCGCTCTTCGCCGTCCACCGCGCGGACCTGGTGCAGGTAGCGCGGTTCGTCCATCGCGAGCAGGCGCTCGCGCGCCTCGTCGTCGCGCGGGTTCTTCAGGGCCAGGGCGCTCGTGAACTGCAGCTTGCCGACCGGCGCGCCGCCGGTGCGCGCGAAGCCGAAGGCCTCCCAGGGCGATTCGAACTCGACGGCGGCGTGGCAGGCGTCGAGGCACGTTCCGAGGTGGCGGGCGTGTGCCGCGTGCGCCGCCTCGGGGTCGTCGTGGTCGCTCGCGGCGGCCGACTGCAGCAGGCGGTGCAGCCGGACGAGGTCGTACGTGCGGCCGCAGTTGGCGCCGGGCTCCGGCTCGAGCGCGAGCACGATGCGGCGGCCGGTCTCCTCCTCGAGGCGCGCGAGGCCCAGCGCGGCCGTCAGCAGCGCGCGCACGCTGCGGGACTCGCGCTGCGAGCGCTCCTCCGCGTCCGCCGCGAAGAACCCCGTGTGCGTGCTGATGGACAGGAACTCCGCCTCGGAGCCCAGGGCCACCGCGACGCGCGCGACGTCGAGCGTGAAGGCGCAGCGCGCCGGATCGTCCCAGCCGGGATCGAACACGGCCTGCTTCAGGCCGGCCTCGTGGAACCCGCCGAAGGGGAAGGCGTTGAACGTGAACGGGTCGAGGTCGTTCTCCACGAGGAAGTCGCGCAGCCGCGCGAGGTCGTCCGCGCCCGCGGGTGCCGCGAGGTGTCGCGCGAGCTCCGCGCCCAGGTACATGCCGACGCCGAACTTCGCGCCCGGCGCGACGCGCTCGCGCAGCGGCAGCGTCACGCGGCGCAGGCCGTCGAGCACGCCCGCGAGGTCGTCGGCGGGGTGCAGGTTCAGGCAGTAGGCGAGCCGCAGCGCAGCGGTCTCGCCGGGACGCGTCCAGCGCATGCGCGCGCGTCAGCTCCCGAGCTCGAGGCCCTCGTCCACGAGCAGGAACGGGATCCCGTCGCGGATGGGGTAGAGCACCTGCTTGTCCTCGCGCACGAGGCCCTCGGTCAGCGCGTCGGTCACGTCCTTGCCGCCGCGGTTCTTCACGCCGCCCGCGGCGATGCGGGCGTTGACGGCCGCGAGGTCCTCGGCCGACGCCATGGCGAGCGGCTGGTGGGTCTCGGGGCAGGCGAGGATGCTGAGCAGGTCCTGATCGATCACGGGGCGACTCCGGGGTGGTGAACGAACCCAGTCTGTAACTCGCGGGCGCCGGGGCGTACAAGCGTTGCGTTCGACCCGTCTCGTTCGAACCGCGCGCGCCCGCCCGCGTTCTCCCCGATCCCCATGCTGTTTCTGGCACTCTGGAGCGCTCTCACGCTCGGCGCCGCCCTCCCCGGCGCGGAGGCGCCCCGCTACACGTTCCCCGAAGGCCCGGTGGCCCGCGCCTGGGCCGGCGTCGGCCCCGACACGCTCGC
>CAYGPA010000101.1:0-12750 GCA_964351535.1 uncultured Planctomycetaceae bacterium | reverse complement strand
CGTCGCAGAAGCGGATGAAGCGCGCGCCCTTCACCGACGCGTCGATGTCGAGGCAGCCGGCGAGAACGGCCGGCTGGTTCGCGACCACGCCGACGACGCGACCGCCGAGGCGGGCGAAGCCGACGACGATGTTGCGCGCGAACTCGGCCTGGACCTCGAGGAACGAGTCGCGGTCCACGACGCGCGTGACGACCTGGACGATGTCGTAGGGCTTCTGCGGGTCCGCGGGGACGAGCGTGTCGAGTTCCGGATCGCAGCGGTCCACCGGGTCGTCGGTCGGCACGAACGGCGGGTCCTCGGCGTTGTTGAGCGGCAGGTAGGAGATCAGGCGCCGCAGCAGCGCCATGCACGCGAGTCCGTCGGGGCTCTTGAAGTGCGCCACGCCCGAGCGCTGCATGTGCACGTCGGCGCCGCCCAGCTCCTCGGACGTCACCTCCTCGTGCGTCACGGTCTTGACCACGTCGGGACCCGTGATGTGCATGTACGAGGTGCCCTCGACCATCATCACGAAGTCGGTGATGGCCGGGCTGTAGACCGCGCCGCCCGCGCAGGGGCCCAGGATCGCCGAGATCTGCGGCACGACGCCGGAGGCCTGCGTGTTGCGCCAGAAGATCTCCGCGTAGCCCCCGAGGCTGGCCACGCCCTCCTGGATGCGCGCGCCGCCCGAGTCGTTCAGCCCGATGACCGGCACGCCGACCTTCACCGCCATGTCCATGACCTTGCAGATCTTCTCGGCGTGCGTCTCCGAGAGCGACCCGCCGAACACCGTGAAGTCCTGACTGAACAGCACGATCGGCCGACCGTCGATGCGGGCGTGTCCGGTGACGACGCCGTCGCCCAGGATCTGCTGCTCCTGCATGTCGAAGTCGGTGCAGCGGTGCGTCACGAAGCGGTCGAGCTCGACGAACGACCCCTCGTCCACCAGGAGGTCGATGCGCTCGCGCGCGGTCAGCTTGCCCTTCTTGTGCTGCGCCGCGATGCGCTGCTCGCCGCCGCCCAGGAGGGTCCGCTCGCGCATCTCGCGGAGGCGCTGCAGGGGGTTCGATTGGGTCATGGCGCAGAGGATAGCGGGATCCGGAGGCGTCACAAGATCGGGCGGTACGGCCCGCGACTATCGGGCGGTACGGCCCGCGACTATCGGGGGGTACGGCCCGCGATGATCGGGCGGTTCGGCCCGGGTTCGATGGGCTCGCGAGGTGCGCCTCAGCGCACGACGTGGCCGCCCCGCATGACCCAGCGCACGCGCTCGAGCACGGTCACGTCGGCCAGCGGGTCGCCGGGCACGGCGATCACGTCGGCGAGCTTGCCGGGTGCCAGCACGCCGCGATCCTCGACGCCCAGGAGCTGCGCGGCGTGCACGGTGGCGGCGCGGATGGCGTCGAGGGGCTCCATGCCGAGTCGAACGAGCACGGCGAACTCCTTGGCGTTCGAGCCGTGCGGGATCACGGCCGCGTCGGTGCCGAAGGCGATCGGGACGCCGGCCGCGATCGCGCGGCGCAGATTCTCGCGCGCTCTGGGGAGCACCCACTCCGCCTTGCTCCGCAGGTGCGGCGGCAGCGTCTCGAGCATCAGCGCGTCGCCGATGTAGGTCGTCGGCACGAGGTAGGTGCCGAGATCCTTCATGCGCTCCATCGTCTCCGCGTCCAGCAGGCTGCCGTGCTCGATCGAGTCCACGCCGGCCTCGACGGCCGCGCGGATGCCGACGGCGCCGTGGGCGTGCGCGGCGACCTTCAGGCCGTGGCGATGCGCCTCCTCGACGATCGCGGCGAGCTCCTCGTCGTCGAGCTGCTGGGCGCCGACGCTCTGCTCGAACGAGAGGACGCCGGCGGTGGCGACGCACTTGATGACCTTCGCGCCGTACTTGATCTGCAGCCGCACGGCCTTGCGACACTCGTCGGGCCCGTCGGCGATGCCGCCCTCCGGCCCCTGGACGAGGATGCCGGGCGCGAAGCCGGTGTGGTCGCCGTGCCCGCCCGAGATCGAGATCGAGTGGCCGGCGGGGAAGATCCACGGACCCTCGACGTCGCCGCGCTCGACCGCGCGCATGAGCGCCACGTCCGCGAAGCCTCCGGACCCGACGTCGCGCACGGTCGTGAAGCCCGCGCGCACCGTCTGCAGCGCGTGCCGCGCGCCGCGCAGCGCGGCGTCGGCCGCGGTCTCGTGCACGCTGCGGTGCACGAAGTCGCCCTCGAGCGAGCCCGTCAGGTGCGTGTGGCAGTCGATCAGACCCGGCAGCAGCGTCACGTCCCCGAGGTCGATGACGCGCACGTTGTCGGGCGCGACCTCCGGACCGCCGACGGCCGTGATGCGGGCCCCCTCGACCACGATCACGGCATCCTGGAGGAGCTCGCCGGACTCGACGTCCAGCAGGCGGTCGGCGCGCACGACGAAGGGCTCGACCACCACGCTCAGCTGGCGCGGCATCTGCGCCGCCGAGGCGTGGAGCGCGGCGCAGAGCGCGAGCAGCCCGACGCGGGTCCCGCGAAGCAGCGCCGTCCTCGGTGTGCCGAGCATTCAGGCGTGCTCCCCGGAGCCCGCCGGGACCTGCACGAGCTCCGTCAGCACGCCACCGGTCGCGCGCGGGTGGACGAAGGCGACCGTGGTGCCGTGCGAGCCTTCGCGCGGGCCGTCGTCGATCATGTCCACGCCCCGATCCAGCAGCTCGCGGACGGCCGCGGCGACGTCGTCGACGCGCCACGCGAGGTGGTGCAGGCCGCCGCCGCGCTTCTCGAGGAACTTCGAGACCGGCGAGTCCGCGGCCGCCGGCTCGACGAGCTCGATGCGCTGCTCGCCCGCGTACAGCACCAGCACGTTGACCTTCTGCTGCGGCACGTGCTCGATCTCCGCGGCGCGCAGGCCGAAGACCTGTTCGTAGACCGTCCGGGCCTCGGCCAGGCTCGGGACGACGATCGCGACGTGGTGCAGGTCGCGAACCAGGGAGCGCAGGACTTCGGGAGCTTCCGCCATGATGTGGGCCGCCTTCGAGCTTCGAGCGTGGGGCTACAAGCCCTCCGGGGCTTCGAATTCGCCGAACTCGCGTTCGAGGCGCGTGCAGATCTCGCCGAGCGTCGCGTAGACCTCGACGGCCGCGAGGATCGGGTCGAGCAGATTGCCGTCGCCGCGAGCGCACTGCGAGACCGCGTCCAGCGCGCCTTCGACGCGCGCGGAGTCGCGCTCGGCCCGCACGGCCGCGAGGTCCGCGAGGACCTGCTCGCGCGCCTCGGGGCTGGGCCGGAAGACCGCGGGCGGCGGCTCCTCCACCTCGTAGGTGTTGACGCCGACGACGGGCCGCGCGCCGCTCTCGACGTCGCGCTGCCACTGCAGGGCGCTCTTGTGGATCTCGCGCTGCACGAAGCCGGACTCGATGGCGGCGACCGCCCCGCCGCGGCGGTCGACCTCGTCCATGAGCTCGCGGGCGCGGCGCTCGAGCTCGTCGGTGAGCTCCTCGACGTACGGCGCGCCGCCGAGCGGATCGATCACGTCGGCCACGCCGCTCTCCTCGGCCAGCACGTGCTGCGTGCGCAGCGCGAGGCGCGCGGAGTCCGCGGACGGCAGGCCGAGGGCCTCGTCGCGCGAGTTGGTGTGCAGCGACTGCGTCCCGCCCAGGATCGCGGCGAGCGCCTGCACCGTGACGCGCACGACGTTGTTGTCGGGCTGCTGGCTGGTCAACATCGAGCCGGCGGTCTGCGTGTGGAAGCGCAGCATCCAGCTCTGGGGCTCCTTCGCGCCGAACTCCTCGCGCATGATGCGCGCCCACATGCGACGCGCCGCGCGGAACTTGGCGACCTCCTCGAAGAGGTGGTTGTGCGCGTTGAAGAAGAACGACAGGCGCCGCGCGAACGCGTCGAGCTCGAGTCCCGAGCCGAGCGCCGCGCGCACGTAGGCGCGCGCGTTCGACAGCGTGAAGGCGAGCTCTTGCACCGCCGTCGAGCCCGCCTCGCGGATGTGGTAGCCGCTGATCGAGATCGTGTTCCAGGAAGGCGCCTCCCGCTGGCAGAAGGCCATCAGGTCCGTCACGAGGCGCATCGAGGGCCCGACGGGGAAGCGGTAGTTCCCGCGCGCCGAGTACTCCTTGAGGATGTCGTTCTGGACCGTGCCGCGGATGCGCTCGGGCGCCACGCCCTGCCGCCGCGCCAGCGCGACGTACATCGCGAGCAGGATCGGCGCCGTGGCGTTGATCGTCATCGAGGTCGAGACGTCGCCCAGCGGGATGCCGTCGAACAGACGCTCCATGTCCCGCAGGCTGTTGACCGGAACGCCGACCAGCCCCACCTCGTCGCAGGCCAGCGGATCGTCCGAGTCGTAGCCGATCTGCGTGGGCAGGTCGAAGGCGACGGAGAGCCCGCTCTGGCCGCCGTCGAGCAGCATCTTGAAGCGCTCGTTGGTGTCCGCCGCGCTCGAGAAGCCGGCGTACTGGCGCATGGTCCAGAGGCGCCCGCGGTACATCGTGGCGCGCGCGCCGCGGGTGTAGGGGTACTCGCCCGGCAGGCCGCCGCCCTCGGGCTCGGTCGGGCCGCCGTAGAGGGGCTCGAGCGGGACGCCGGAGGGCGTCGCGAAGGTCTCCTGGCGCTCCGGGCTGCGCTCGCGAGACGGTCCCCAGGTCTTCTCGCGCCAGCGCGCCAGCGCCTCGGCGCCCGCGTCGGCGGCAATGGGATCGGTTCGACTCATGGCGCCCGGGCCCGGCCGGGTGGCCGAGCGCGAAGGCGGAGGATTGTATTCGAGGTTCCGCGCACCCCGCAATCGCGCTCGGTGCCTGTTCCGAACAGGGCCCGGTGCCGACCGTCCCGGAAACGTGGACAAGCCCTGAATCCCCTCGCCCGCGCCGGGTAGCGTGGCCCAGCTCCACCGGATCTTCCCCAGCGGCGTACGCGCCGCGATGCATCCAGCAGCACCATGAAGAAGTCCGTTCTCCTCCCGGCCGGCGTCCTCGCCGTCGTCGCAGCCGCCGCCATCTGGATCCTGGGGGGATCGGACGAGCCGTCGGTCGAGCTGGCGCGGCCCGCCTCGCGGCAGGCGCCCGCGCCGAGTGCGCCGGCCGTCCAGGCCGAGCTCGACGGCGCGGCGGACGACGGAGAGACACAGACCGCGGAGCCGGCTTCCTCGGCGCGCGTCGAGACGCCGGCCGAGGACCTCGCGGCGAACTGGAATCCCGAGCACACGCGCTGGCTCGAGGGACACGTCGCGCTTCCTCCCGAGCTGCCCGCGGACGAGGAGATCGCCGTGTACGCAGCCCTCGCCGGACGGTTCGTCGACAGCGAGCAGCCCGGCCCCGACAGCCTGCTCGAGGCCGTGTGGGAGCACGTGGACGGCGGCGACGAGCGCCTGCCCGCGGGGCTCGTCGCGAAGGCGTCGGTCGGGCCCGACGGCGCGTTCCGCCTGGGCCTGCCGCCCGAGGGCGAGGAGTTCGAGCTGGTCGCGCACGGCCGCTACGCGTTCACGTCGGTGAACGACATCCGCGCGGTCGCGGCCGACGCCGCGGACGTGCGCGTCGAAGCCGACCTCGGAAGCTGGGTGCGCGGGCGACTGCGCGTGCCCGCGGACACGCCGATCGAGACGCTCGAGGGACTCGCGCTCGAGCTGGATCCCGATCCCTTCAGCATGCTCGGCTTCGTCGGCGGCGGCTCGGTCGAGGACCGCGAGGTCTCCGCCGCCGCGGACGGCACGTTCGAGATCCGCGGCGTCGTCCCCGGCGTCTCCTACCGCGTCGGCTGCAAGCCCGAGGAGCTGGCCGCGCACCTCTCGGAGGTGATCCCGGTCGACCCCGGCGAACGCGTCGACGTCGACATCGCGCTCTCCGCGGGCGGCCTGGTCCAGGGTCGCGTGCTCGACGAGGCCGGCAGCGGCGTCGCCGGCGCGCGCGTGGAGGTCCGCCTGGACGTCAACCTGCTGTACGGCCAGCAAGGTCGCGCCGTTCGAAGCAGCGAGACCGACCCGGAGGGCAAGTTCCGCCTCGCGGCGGTGGCCGCGGGACGCGGTGTCGTCCGGGCCGAGGCCGACGACTACCTGGAGGTCACGCAGGACGTTCACGTCCTGGAGGACGACCACGTTCAGGGCGTCGAGCTCGTGCTGGCGCGCGGCTCGACGGTCGCGGGAGAGGTGCGCTGGCCCGACGGCGCGCCGGCGGCGAACGCCGACGTGGCCGTCAGCTTCGACATGAACCGCCTGGGCGGCCTCGAGGCGCTGAACATGTTCCGCGGCGCCAGCGGCAGCGCCGAGACCGACGCGGAGGGGCGCTTCGAGATCCTCGGGCTGGGCAAGGGCCCGTTCACGGTGCGCGTCGGCGCCCTGCCGCGGGGCACGACCGAGGAGCAGGCGGAAGCGGAAGGCACGCCGCGCTGGCGGGCCCGCGCCGACGGCGTCGATCCGGACACAACCGACCTCGCGCTGGTGCTGGCCGAACCCCTCGGCGTTCGCGGTCGGGTCGTCGACGCCGCGGGAGCGCCGGTCACCGAGTTCAGCGCGCACGCCATCGAGATCACCGGCGGCATGATCCCGGGCATCGGCGCCGACCGCGCGAACGAGAACTTCGAGGACCCCGAGGGGCGCTTCTTCCTGACCGGCCTGCGCGACGGCAAGTGGAACCTCTCCGCCGTCGCCGAGGGCTTCGCGGTGCCCGCGGCGATCGCCGTCGCCGTTCCGCAGCCCGCGGACGCCGAGCTCGTGATCGTGCTCGAGGAGGGTGCCTCGGTGTCCGGCGTGGTGCTCGACACGGCGAACCAGCCGCAGCCCGACGCGCGCGTCTCGCTCGAGTTCACGCTGGAGAGCCTGCGCGACATGACGCGGACCTTCGCGAAGCCGCCGGAGGCGATCACCGACTCCGAGGGACGCTTCGAGCTCGTCAACTTGACGCCCGGCGGCAGCTCGATCGTCGCCCAGGCCGAGGGCTTCGCGCAGAGCGCGACCCTGCCCCTCGACCTCGTCTCCGGCGAGCACCACGAGGGCGCCGTCCTGACGCTGCGCGTGGGCGCGCACCTGACCGGCGAGGTCTTCGGCGACGACGGCGAGCACCAGGCCGGTGTGCAGGTCCTCGCGCAGATTCCCGGCGACATCCGGCCGCGCGCCGCGACGACCGACGGCGCGGGCTTCTTCGAGATCGAGCACCTCGTGCCCGGCACCTACCAGATCTTCACCATGGGCTCCACGTCGTCCGACGACGAGCCCCTGGGGGACGACGCGGACGACTCCGGGATCGGCGAGATGTTCTCGTCGATGAAGATGGCCTCCGCCGAGCTGCGCGACGGCGAGGAGACGCACGTCGTGCTCGGCGCGCCTCCCGAGGACCCGGTGCACGTCGAGGGCCGCGTCGTGTGCGCGGGCGACGAGCTCTCCGGCCTCTTCGTCAGCTTCCTGCCCGAGGGCGGCGGCGGGATGAGCGCGATGAAGTTCACCCAGACGAAGGGCGACGGCCGCTACGCCGTCGACCTGGAGAAACCCGGCGCCTACCTGCTCAGCGTCCAGCGCGTCGGCGAGATGGGCACGCAGAACAACTTCTCGTTCAACATCGACGTGCCCGAGACGGACCGCTGGGAGCATGACGTCGAGCTGCCCGTCGGCGGCCTGCGTGGTCGCGTCCGCGATCCGGACGGCGCGCCGGCCGCGGGCGTGCGCGTCTCGCTGAACAGCGAGGGTGCGATCCCCTCCGGAACCCTGCTCGGCAATCGCTACACGGAGATCCTGACCGACCCCGAGGGCAACTTCAGCATCGACTGGGTGCCCGCGGGCGACTACGTCGTCGCGGTCGGCGGCGCTCCGCTGGGCGGCCTGCTCGGCAGCGAGGGCGGCTACGGGCGCCAGGTGCGCTCCGGCCTGAAGGTCCGCGAAGGCCAGTGGGTCGAGGGCCTCGACTTCCGCCTGCGCGAGCCCGCCACGATCGAAGGCCGCGTGCGCGACGGGTCGGGCCGCCCGGTGCCCGAGGCCTCGATCTTCGTGCGCGACTCGAACGGCCAGCCGGTCGAGCGCCTGTCGATGATCCAGACCGACGGCGCCGGCCGCTTCACCTACCGCGGTCTGAACCCCGGCGAGTACACGGTCGTCGCGCGCCACGAGGGCCTCGTCAGCCCCGAGAGCGCGCCGGTGCGCGTGGTCGAGGACGGAAAGAGCCAGGTCGAGCTCCGGCTCGAGGAGGGCACGTTCCTCGTGGTCGTCCTCGAGGAGCCGGGCGGCGTGCCGATCCAGGGCTCGGTCCGCGTGACCGACGAGCACGGCAACCAGGTCAACGGGATGCTCTCGCTCTCCGAGCTGATGGGCGCGCTGACCGACGGCTTCTCGTCCGCCGAGCAGCGCGTCGGCCCGCTACCCCCGGGCAGCTACCGCGTGACGGCCACCGCGGAGGACGGCCGCGAGGCCAGCAAGCCCGTCACGCTGCGCCCCGGCGCGGAGCGGCGGCTGAAGCTGCGCCTGCGCGACTGAGGAACCTCACTCGCCCAGGCGCTCGATGTCGACGAGGCGCGTGGCGCCCTTGTTGCGCTGCTTCCAGAGGGCGAGCATCGCGTCCCAGGAGGGCGCCGTCAGGAACGTCGACTGGCCGCGTCCGAGCCAGACCGCGGCCCAGCGGCGCTGGCCGTCGACGCGGTAGGTCTCGACGTCGACGAGCAGGTGCTGGTCGGCCGCCATGCGCTCCAGCGCGACCTGGAACGCGTTCCAGTCGAGGTCGACCTCGAGCGCGGGCTCGTCGGTCCCCTGGTGCCAGAGCCCCGCCCACAGGCGCCGGCCGTCGACCACGTAGGTCTCGACGTCGAAGAGGCGCATGTCGCGATCGAGGAGCTCGACCCAGACGTCGTGGAACTCCTGCCACTCGAGGTCGGCGCGCAGCTCGGTCGCGCGCAGGCTCGTGTTGAGGATGCCGATCCAGCGGCGCACGGGCGGCGTGCCCTCGACCCACGTCTCGATGTCGGCCAGGCGCAGGCTGCGTCGCGCGAAGCCCTCGGCCTGCGGCGCGAACTCGGTCCAGTGGTCGCCGCGCCACACGGCCTGCTCGCCCTTGCCGAGCCAGACGCCGACCCAGTTGCTGCCCTTGCGGAACTCGTACTGCTCGACGTCGCTGAGCATCAGGCCGTCGCCGCGGAGGAGGTCCATCTTCTCCTGCAGCGCCGGCCACTTCGACGTCCAGAGGAAGAAGGGGTCGCGCCGCGGGTTCCAGATGCCGACGAAGAGCACGTCGCCGTCCCCCTCCGCGGCGCTGTCGCCCTTGCGCGCGATCGACACGAGCTCGTGCTCCTCCAGGTAGACGCGGCCGCGCGCGGGCACGCCCACGGGCTCGGTGGAGCCGTCGGCGTTCAGCACGCTGGCGCGCAGAACGCCCTTGACCACGGTCGCGGTCGGGAAGTCGTGGGGCAGCTCGAGCGCCACGACCCGGCCGGCCGGGAGCTCGGGGAACTCGAACTCCGCCTCGACGTAGACCGGGCGGCCGACGACCTTGCTCTTCTTGTCGCGCAGCTCGAGCTGGAGCCGCACGTCGACGAGCTTCGACCCGTCGGGCAGAGGATTCGTGTCGACGACGGCGACGAACCAGCTCTCGCGGTTGGACAGGCCCAGGCTGAAGCCGGGCTTGCTCGTCGCCGGGGGGGAGCCGGACGACGTTCCGAAGACCGCGAGCAGCAGCAGGCAGGTGATGCTCTTCACGGGGTCGCTCCTTCTTGAGTGCCTGCGCAGCTTACCCCCGCCGCCGGGCGAGCGGATCTCCCGATGCGCCTGCCCGAGGCGCCGACCCGGTGCGCCGACCCGGGCGTCGGCCGGAGCCGGGAGCCGCGCGGACCGCGGCGAATCGCTCCCGAATCCGCCTTCGGGTCGCGCGCGGGGAGCCCTTATCGTGGCGAGAGACGGACCCGGGTGCCTGCCGCGCCCTCCGTGAACGCCCCCCCACCCCCTGCATCGGAGTCCCATGATCCCCGCCGAGGAGAGCGTCACATCGGCCGTGGAGCGCTTCCTGGTGCTGCACGAGACCGGCGAGGCCCCCGAGCTCGACGTGTACTGCTCCGCCCTCCCCGCGGAGATGCGCGGCGACGTCCGCACCGGCTGCCGCGACGCGCTCCGGATGAAGGAGATCCTGGACGTGCACAGCTCGGGCGACGGCGAGTCCTTCGACCCCGAGCGCCTCGGTGACTACCGGCTGATCCGCGAGGTCGGCCGCGGCGGGATGGGCATCGTCTACGAGGCCGAGCAGGTCTCGCTGCAGCGCACGGTCGCGCTGAAGGTGCTGCCCCCCCACCTGACGCTCACCGACACGCGGGTCCAGCGCTTCCAGCGCGAAGCCCAGGCCTCCGCCAAGCTGCAGCACCCGGGCATCGTGCCGATCCTCGGCGTCGGCGAGGTGCGCGACGTGCACTTCTTCGCGATGGAGTACATCGAGGGCCAGAGCCTCCAGGACCGGCTCGAGGCCTGGCGCGCCGAGGAGCGCGGACGGCGCGACTTCCGCGAGGCACTCGAGATCGTCGCCCAGCTCTCCGACGCGCTGCAGTACGCGCACGAGCACGGCGTGATCCACCGCGACGTGAAGCCGCAGAACGTCCTGCTCGGCAAGTCGGGCGTGCCGCGGCTGGTCGACTTCGGCCTGGCGAAGGTCCTCGGCGAGGAGAGCGTGTCGCTCTCGGGCGAGCTCGTCGGCACGCCCTACTACATGAGCCCCGAGCAGGCGCTCGCGAAGCGCGTCCCGGTCGACGCGCGCACGGACGTGTTCTCCGCGGGCGTGGTGCTGTACGAGCTCCTGACGCTGAAGCGCCCGTTCGAGGGCCGCACGCCGCAGGAGGTGCTGTTCCAGATCACGTTCAAGGAACCCCGGCCGATGCGCACGCACGACCCGCGCATCCCGAAGGACCTGGAGGTCATTTGCGCCAAGGCGATGGACAAGAATCCACAGCACCGCTACGAGTCGGCCGGCGCCTTCGGCGACGACCTGCGCCGCTTCCTGGCGCACGAGGCGATCCAGGCGCGGCCTCCGTCGTTCGGCCAGCGCACGGTGCGCTTCGCCCGGCGGCACCGCCTGTGGATCGTGGCGGCCTCCATCGCGGTCCTCGCGTCGCTCGTGGGCTTCACGGTCGCCGACCGCGCGTCGGAGCGCTCGCACCTCGACCGCGCGCTCGCGCCGCTGCGCGAGCTGGCTGCGGTGAACGCGCTGGAGTCGCGACCCGTGGACGAGCTGCAGGCGGCGCTGCGCGGCGTGTCGCGCGTGCGCGCGTCGTTCGCCTCGCTCGGACGCGCTCCGACCGAGCTGCTCGACGGGCTCGAGCAGCGCATCCACGCCGTCGGCGCGAAGCTGCGCTCGGAGGGCCTCGCGCGGCTCGCGGCCGGCCGCGCCGAGCGCGGCGCGCACTCCGACTTCGACTACGTCTCGGGCTGGCTGCGTCTGCGCGAGGCCAGCCAGCTCCTGCCCGGCGACGCGGAGCTCTCCGCGCAGAGCCACTGGAGCCAGCTCCTGCCGCGCTTGACCGTCCGCGTGCCCGCGTCGTCGGCGGGTCCGGTCGAGGTCTCGCTGATCCCGATCGACGGACTGAACGGCCGCGCGCTCGCACCGCAGTCCCTGGGACCGGCCCCGGTGAACGACTTGCCGGTCGCGCCGGGGTACTACCGCATCGTCGCGCGCGGCCCCGAGGGTCACGCCGAGTGCACGCGCTACCTGCAGCGCCGCGGGCAGACGGTCACCGTCGAGCCGACGCTGCGCCCGACGAGCCGGGTCCTCGAGGGGATGGTCCGGATCGACGCGGGGCCGTTCACCTTCGGCCACGGGACCGACGCCTCGGAGGGCCCGCTCTTCGCGCAGCGCACCGAGCACGTCGAGGCCTTCTGGATCGACGCGGAGGAGGTCTCGAACGCACGCTACCGCGCGTTCTGTGACGCCACGGGGCACCCGTACCCGACCTTCTGGTCCGAGCCCTACGAACCGGCCTGGGACGAGCTGCCCGTCATCGGCGTCAGCTTCTTCGATGCGCAGGCCTACGCCGAGTGGGCCGGGAAGCGGCTGCCCACGCTGTACGAATGGGAGCGCGCCGCGCGCGGCTCCTCCGGACGCGAGGTGCCGTGGAGCTCCGACGGCGACGTCGACCCCGCGGAGGTCCGCCGCCGCGCCGTCATCGACCACGGCAAGATCTCCGACGTCGCCCAGAACCGGGTGCGCAAGGCCTTCGAGCACTACCTGGCCCACGTGCGCCCGGTGAGCTCCCACCCGGAGGGAGCGACGCCGGAGGGCGTGCACCACCTGCTCGGGAACGTCCACGAGTGGACCGAATCGGTCTACGTGGATACCGTGGGCACGGAAGTCATCCCCCTCTGGTCGTTCCGCGTGGTCAAGGGGCCTTCCTACGAGTCGGACGAAGGCTACTTCACCGTGAAGCCCGCCTTTCAGTTCATGGCCGGCTGGGGCAACGTTCCGGACGTCGGCTTTCGATGTGCCAAGAGCGTGAACCCATGACGACCCGCTGCAAGATGATGATTACCTTCCGCTACCGCGAGCCGCGTCGACTGGAGGGGTTGTCGATGGAGGAGAAGCAGAGACTCTGGCAGCGCATCAACGCGAAGATCTTCGCGCGCCTTCCGGAGTCGGCCGTTTCGCGACTCAGCAGCCTCGCGCCCGACATGAGCGGCGCGGACGGGCCGCCGGATCTGCCCGCGATGGCCTCGCGGATCAAGCTCGCGCTGAACGCCGCCGCCGAGCGCATCGGCGCGCACGCCGAGCCGTTCGGCGACCCGATGCAGGTCCCGGGTTCGCAGACCGAGTACAACATCCACGACGGCGTGCGCTGCTGCGGCGAGCTGTTC